>FR884499.1:0-3195 GCA_000435535.1 Clostridium sp. CAG:575
GAAAATATTTTTCAAATAAGGTATAACGAAAAATTGGACAGGTTAGAAATGCCAAAAGATACAATATTACAAAAAATAGAAAGAAAAATTGCAAAACATAAATTTATTAGTTTAACAATAGGAATGTTTTTAGTTTTATCAAGTATAAATTTTTATTTAATATATTCATTTATGAAAATATTAGAGAATTCTTTTTTATAAATAAATGTTATGGTTAGTTTTAAACTATTACAAATAAATTCTATATTAGAAACTCTTTTTCATAAACTACTTTAAAAAGTCAATAAAATATGTTACAATTAAGCTATTCTAAAAAAAGGAGGATAATAGCAAGGAATAGCTATTTAAGAAAAGATGAAATTAGCAAATGAATGGAATGATTATAAAATATTAGACATGGCAGATGGACAGAAACTAGAAAAATGGGGAAATGTAATATTATCAAGACCAGATCCACAAATTATATGGAAGGAAAAAAGCTTTCCTAAAAAGTGGAAAGATATAAATGCTACATATCATAGGAGTAACTCCGGTGGAGGTTCATGGGAATTTAATAAAAAGATGCCAAATCAATGGCAAATTAAATATAAAAACTTAATATTCAATATTAAACCAATGGGATTTAAACACACAGGATTATTTCCAGAACAAGCAGTTAATTGGGATTGGATGATAAATAAAATTAAATCAGAAAAAAGAGAAATAAAAGTATTAAATTTATTTGCATATACAGGAGGAGCAACAGTTGCATGTTTATCAGCAGGGGCAAGCGTTTGCCATGTTGATAGTTCAAAGGGAATGACAACATGGGCAAAAGAAAACGTAGAAGCATCAGGATTACAGAATAGACCTGTAAGATTTATAATTGATGATGTTGTAAAGTTTGTAAATCGTGAAATAAGAAGAGGAAACAAATATGATGCAATAATAATGGATCCTCCTTCATATGGAAGGGGAGCAAAAGGAGAAGTCTGGCAGTTTGAAAACAATATATATGACTTAGTAGAATTATGCACAAATGTATTATCAGAAAAACCATTATTTTTCTTGATAAACTCATATACTACAGGAATATCAAGCAAAGTATTAGAAGATATTTTAAATCTAACAGTAGGTAAAAAACATAAAGGAAAAATCGAATCAGGAGAAATTGGAATACCAATGGAAGAATCAAAATTAGTATTACCTTGTGGCATTTATGGTAGATGGGAAAAATAAACCATTTGGAAGCGGACATTGGGGACGGAACATTGGGGACGTAGAAAATTTGTTTTATTAAAATAAGGTAATTTGTCGAAAAGAGGAATAAAATGCAAAATTTAAAAATATTATTTGAAGATAACCATATAATTGTAGTAGAAAAAACACCCAATATTCCATCACAATCAGATAAAACGGGTGATATAGATATGCTTACATTAGTAAAGCAGTATATTAAAGAAAAATATAATAAACCAGGTAATGTTTATTTAGGCTTAGTTCATAGATTAGATAGACCAGTTGGAGGAATTATGATTTTTGCTAAGACTTCAAAAGCTGCTAGTAGATTAAGTGATGAAGTCAGAGAAAAAGTTTTTAAAAAGAAATATTTAGCAGTAGTAGATGGAAAAATAGAAAAAACAAAGGGAAGTTTAGAAAATTATTTATATAAAGATGAAAGAAATAACATGAGTAAAGTGGTAAATAAAGATAAAAAGAATGCTAAACTTGCAAAATTGGATTATGAAGTTCTTTTTTATGATGAAGTGAAAAATTTAAGTTTACTAAAGATAAATTTGCACACAGGTAGACATCACCAAATAAGAGTTCAACTTTCAAATTTTGGACATAGTATTTTTGGAGACCAAAAATATGGAACAAGGGGAACAGGAAAGCAAATTGCATTATGGGCATATGAATTGACAATAATGCATCCAATTACTAAAGAAGAAAAGACTTTTATAGATTTACCAGAAAAAGTTGGAACATGGAGCATATTAAAAAAGATAAATAATTGGAATATGGAGCATATTAAAGAAGATAAATAAAATGTAGTACAAAATAACTTATATTTTGAAAATAACAAATTATTAGATAAAAAAATTCTAATAATGAGTGAAATTTCAAAATATAAGTTATTTTTAATTATAAACTGTAATATAGATAATATTTATAAAAAGATAAAAAACATTTACAAACATAGAAAAATATAATTTCATAAAGTAAAAGTGACATTTTATAAAATAAAAAAACAATTAAGTAATATTTATGGTAGACTAACTCTAGCTTAAGAAAAAAGTGAGGTGAGAAAATGATAGAAAAGATCACTCAATCACTAACAAATAAAATAAGAAAGAAAATGCCAGAAGTAGATGACGAAAGAGCAGAAGTAATAAATTATGGCTTACAGATTCTATTAGGAGAGATTCCAAAAATCTTTATTATGTTTGGAATTGCATATCTACTAGGAATACTAAAACTAACATTATTAACATTTATTATACTAATGCCATATAGAGGATTTTCTGGAGGATTTCATTTAAAAACTCATATAGGATGTATCATATCAACTTGTACATTTTATTGTGGAGTAGCTTTTTTAGCAAAAACAGTGCAATTGGATAGTATTGCAAAATATATTTTAATAATATCTGTATGGATATTTGGAATGATTATGGTAAAAAAATATGCACCAGCAGATACTGAAAGTGTACCAATCTTAAGTGAAAAAATAAGAAAACAAAAGAAAAATTTATCTTATATATCACTAACATTAGGACTTATAATTGCAGGATTAATTAGTACAAATGCAATTATAAACATAATTATATTTGGTTATTTTGTACAGACTTGCATGATTACTAGACTAGCATATAAATTAACAAATAATAAATATGGTTATGAAGTCTATGAAAATATATAATTTAGTTTGATACAAAAATAAATACCGGTTATATTTTTGTGTTATATAAATAAACAAAGGAGGAACTCTTATGTTAAAATTATTAGCTAAAGTAGCAGAAAAATATGCAAAATCAACAAACACAGCTTGTGCAGTATGGTATATTTTACATCAGCCAAAAATGCCAGCTAGTTTAATAAAAAAAGATTAATTAATATGTTTTTAAGTTTAAATATATGTAGTTCGACAATACATATATTTAAAATACAATATACTTTAATGTTATTATAAACAATCCAATCAAAAAAGAGCAG
>FR884499.1:3250-11490 GCA_000435535.1 Clostridium sp. CAG:575
ATATAAAAAACTTAGATAAATATTTTATATCTATCTAAGTTTATATTTTAATAATATATTTCTAATTGTTGAGAAAAGTATTCATCAGTTTTTGTTGTTTGTAAATTAATATTATTATTTTTCTTTAATATTTCTCTTACTTCCCATAATCCAAGACCAGTATGATTTTCTTTACCAGTAATACCTTTATTAAAAATATGATCAATATCAACATTTTTATCTAAATAAGTATTTTCTATTTGAATTATATTAACATTATTTTTACTATCATTTCTAAATGATATATTTAATACTTTTTTATCACATTCTGATGCAGCTTCAATTGCATTGTCTAATAATATTCCTAACATTCTAGTAAATTCATAAATTTTCATATGCAAATTATTTAAATCTAATAAAAATGTTATATTTACTTTTATATTCTTTTCTATTGCTTCATTATATTTAGCTGTAAGAAGATTATATATTCCAGGATTATTTATAATATCTGGATTTAAAAGATATAAATTATTTACTTTTTGACAATCTTCTTCAAGTTGAGAATAATATTTCTTTAAACCGGCCATATCATTTGTTTTTACATAACCACCAATTGTTGTAACAATATTATCAAAATCATGTTTAAAGCCTCTAACACTATCATGTAAAATATGTAATGTTTTATTATATTCTTCAGCACTTTCTAACTTTTGAGTAGTTGTAACTAATTTCATAATTTTAGCCAAACTATAAAAGCTTAAACAAAAATATGATAACAAACATATAAAATTAAAGAATGTAAATTCTATAGGTAATATATCAATATAATTTATAGTTAATATAGATTGTATGATTATATTTAGAAAACCAAATATAAAATTTAAAATTATAATAGCTTTACTTTTTATATCAAAATTATCTAATATTTTGATAGTAATGTTTTTGTATTTTAAAATAAGAGTAAATAAAAATACAATTAAGTACATTAAAAGAGTAAAAGGAATCCTATAAATAGGAATAGAGTTTACTTCTTCATATGAAATGTTTAAAATTGTCAAATAAAAGTTTAATAATAAAGAACCTAATACATTAAATATAATACTTGGAAAAATTGTTACAATTAAGGTTTTTAATTTACTTATATGAAAGACAAGATATATAATAATAAAATTAAAAACATAATTGAAAACAATATTGTATGGATTATTTAATACAAACATATTTAAGATGGAAACTATTGATGCAGATAAAATATAAATATATTTTTGTCTTTTTATATATTCAATTTTAAAAATACTTGTAATAATAGAAAAAGTTAAAGGTATTTCTATAAAAAATGTAGCAAAAACTAAGAAAATATTTATAAGTGTCTCATTCGGAGTACTAATCGCATTCCATATCATATTAAAAAATTCCATTATTTTTTACCTCCTTAAGTAAATCATTTTTATATTTAGGACCGATATCACAAAAAGAACCATCCTCAAAATAAAGTGTATTAGCTACAGGATCCAAATTTACAATATTAGAAATATTAACAATAAAAGATTTATGAGCTCTTATAAAACCTTCAGGTAATGTATCTTGAATTTTATTAAAAGAACTATAAATTTCATAATCACGACTTTTGGTATGAAATACTAACTTCATAGCATCACGTTTAATAAAATAAATTTGACTTGCATCTATAATTGTCTTCTTATTATCAATTTTTATATACTTTTTTGGTGAACCGTTTATATCTTCAAATAAGCGGACGATAGTTTCTTCTAGCCTATCAGAAGTGACCGGTTTTGCAATATAATCAAATGTTTTAAATTTATAAGCTAACATAGCATATTCTAAATGAGCAGTTGTAAAAATTATATAAGTATTTTTATTTCTTTCTCTAACTATGGAAGCAATCTCCAATCCACTTTTTTTAGATTTTAAGTTAATATCTAAAATCAATACATCTGTTTTGTTATCATCAACATAATCCAATAATTCATTAACATCATTTGTGCTAAGACCAATCTTAGCTTCATATCCATATTTAATGAAAATATTCTCAAGTATTTTCGAAAATTTATCTAAAATATTTAAGTTATCATCACAAATTACGAAATTTAACATATATCCTCCTCCTAAAAACATAAAAATAACAAAAATAAAGTATCGACAAAAAAATATAAATTTCCTTTATTTTCCAAAAGTAATTACAATATAATCTAAAAAATTTATCATGTCAATAGAAAATTTACAAAATTATCCAATTGGTAAAAGGATTAATATTAATAATGTTTAAAGGTCATATAGTTGATATTAAAAGATGAAAAAACATCAAAAAATAAAAATCTTAATTATTAATTAAGGGATTTTTTGTTATAGGTCCAAAAAACAAAGTAATAATATAAAAACAAATACATAAAATTAAAAAAAGAAAATATTACATTAAAATAAATTAAGTGTTAAATATAACATTAGTAAAAAAGAAAGGGATGAAAGTGTTATGCGAGTAATTAATAATAAAACACAACAAATAATATCAATAATATGTTTTATATTATTAATTTGTACAATAACAATAATTTCAAAAAATAGCAATAATAATAAAGAGACTTTAACAACTTCTAGTACTGTAAACAATCAAAAAATAGGATGGGGAATAAAAAGAAATGATAATCATGAGCAACCAGACTTAGGAAAAAAGAATAAAGAAATATTAGAAGAATTTAATGGAATTGCAATAGGAAACAAAGAAGATAAGTACATATATCTAACATTTGATGAAGGATATGAAGCTGGATATACAAGGCAAATTTTATCAACACTTAAAGAAAACAACGTAAAAGCAACATTTTTTATAACAGCACATTATTTAAACACACAACCAGAACTAGTAAAAGAAATGCTAGATTATGGACATATAGTGGGAAATCATACAGTAAATCATAAAAGTATGCCAACACTGACAGAAGAGCAAATAAACTCAGAAGTAATGGATTTACACAAATCAATATATGAACAGTTTGGATATGAAATGAAATACATAAGACCACCAATGGGCGAATTTAGTGAAAAATCTTTAAATAAAATCAATTCATTGGGCTACAAAACTGTAATGTGGTCATTTGCATACGAAGACTGGAATGAAAATAAACAACCTGATGAACAAGCAGCAAAAAAGAAAATAATAGATAATGTTCATAATGGAGAAATAATGTTGTTACATGGAAATTCAAAAACAAATACAAATATTCTGGGAGATGTAATAAAAGAAATAAAAAATATGGGATATGAATTTAAATCATTAGATGAATTCAAAAGATAATAAATATGAGAGAAAGGGATAAAAATTATGAGAAAAAAAAGAGGAAGTCTTTCAAGAATAGATAAATTTTTAGAAATGCCACAAGAAATATACTCAAATATACCAAAAATAACAATAACTGGTTTTGAAGAAATGATAATAGAAAATTTCAAAGGAATTCTTGAATATGAAGATTTTTTTATTAGAATAAACACAAACATTGGAATAATAAACATAAATGGATATGAATTGAAATTAGAAAATATGACAAATGATGATATAAAAGTTACAGGTAAAATAGAAAGTTTTGATTTAGAAAGAAACACAGAATAAGAAATATTAGGTGTTTTTTCTTAGGAAGGACAGAAAATGTTATTTAAAGTAATATTAAATTATTTAATTGGATATGTTAGAATTTCAATAGAAGGATATTATATAGAAAGATTTATTAATATATGTAGAAATCATAAAATTACAATTTGGAATCTAAAAAGAGATAAAAATGTAAAATTAGAATTGAATGTTGGAATTCATGATGTAAAAGAAATATCAAAAATAGTGAAACAAACAAAATGTAAAATGAAAATCAACAAAAAGAAAGGACTTCCTTTTTTATTTAATAAGTATAGAAAAAGAAAATTATTTTTTGGATTTTTATTACTTATTATAATAATGTTAGGAATTACATCCAACTTTGTATGGAATATACAAATAGTAAAACAAGACGAAAATAATTTAGATTTAAATAGCATTTACCAAGATATTGCAGAAGCTGGTTTAACAGTAGGAGTAAAAAAATCTAAAATAAACACTAAAGAAATTATAAATAAAATAAGAACTAAAAGAAATGACATATCATGGATGGGAATAGAGATTAAAGGAACAAATGTAGTGGTCAAAGTAGTAAAAGCAACAGAAAAACCAGATATTATAAATGAAGAAGATTATTGCAACATTGTTGCGGAAAAACCAGGAATTATAACGAAAATAAATGCACAAAATGGTACTATAGCAGTTAAAGTTGGAGATACAGTAAATAAGGGAACAACTCTTATAAATGGCTGGATGGAAGGAAAGTACACAGGAATTCGTTATGTTCATGCAAGAGGAGAAATTCAGGCAAAAGTATGGTATGAAAAGAGTAAAAAGATATGTTACAATACTACGGAAAGAAGGAAAACAGATAATTTAGAAAACAAATATGCTATAAAAATAAATAATTTTGAAATAAATTTGTCAAAAAAGCTTCCAAAATTTGAAATTTATGATACAATTACAGAAGAAAAAAAAATCAAGCTATTTTCTGATTTTTATTTACCAATTTCTATCGTAAAAACTACATATAATGAAATAATAGAAGAAGTAAAAAACTATAATATTGAAGAAGCAAAAAACTTAGGGATAGAAGAATTAGAGAAAGAATTAGAACAAGAAATTACCGATAAAGAAAAAATTGTAAATAAAATAATAAATACATATGAACAAGAAGATGGTATAGATGTTCATGTTACATATGAGGTACTTGAAAATATGGGCACAAATGAGAAAATTGTATTTTGATTAACAAACGAAAGGATGATTTTTATGGAAGAGAGAAGTCTAAAGATAACAGGTACTAACACAACATTTTTTAATAAAATAACAAAAACTATAACAAAGATGTTAATTCCAACAAAAATAGGAATTAATGGAATGATAATTTCAATCAAAAGAAACAATTTGATAAAAGCATTTGAAAATTATAAAAAAAATACAGATAATAATGAAGAAATAGAAAAAAAATATGAGAATGCATATACAATTTATCTTGAGACACTAGATAAATACGTAATGGATTCAATATATAAAAAAGTTAAAAACAATACAGCATCAGAATTCGAAAAAGAAGCATTGTCAAAATACTATGAAATAACAAGTTTAAAAGAAAAAGAATACATGGATTATAAATACAGAAAACAAAAATACTTAATAGAACTTGACAAAGAAGGCTTAGAAGCAAGTACAAAAGAAAAAATTATAGAAAGATACAACAAATTTTATATAGAAAAAATGGATGAATTATATAAAGCTATTTTAAAGAATTATTCAATAAAATTAGCAGATACAACAAATATTTATGATTCATCAAAAGAATGGCTTTATATTAAAATTCTATATACATTAGAAGAATATGTAGAAAACATATTGTCATTAAAAATGAAAATAGAAAGCAAAGAAAATTTTGAAGATATAATAGAAGATTATAATAAATTTGAAGCATATTCAGTTGGAAAGTTAGATACAAAAGATGTAATAGAAAAAAATATGATATTAATGGGAATGAGCAGAAAAATATTTACACACAGTATTCCATTAATTGTTGCAGAACAATGTTATAAAAAATTACTAAAAGATGCAAGAACATTAGTACAAGATACAAAAATGGCAGCCAAAAGAGAAAATGCATTTAATACTTTGATGAATTTAATAGAAGATTATAATATCAGGATTTTATCAACAAAAGTTTATTGGGAAAATATGAAACAAAGAGATACTTATAAAAAATTTTGGGACAAGTATAAAAAAATTAAAAAGCTAAAAGATACAGACTTTGTAGAATATGTAAGACAAAAAGAAGTATTATTTATAAAAGATGATATGAAAAAAATAAGAAACGAAAAAGTGGATTATACAAAATTGATAACATATTACAAAAGAAAATTAGTAGATTATGATGCAATGAGAATAATAAAAAATACATGTAAATCTTATGGCACATATAAAGGAGTAATAAAAAATAAAGATAATAGGGTGAGTGCGTAATGTATGAAATTACATATTTAAAAATAGATGAAAATACAGAATATGAAAAAACAGTAAAAAAAGTCTTAGAAAAATGTTTCGAAGAAGAAGGATTAATGGATTCTAAACTAATAATAACAGTTACATTTACAAATCCAGAAGAAATAAGAAAAATCAATAAAAAATATAGAAAAATAGATAAGGCAACAGATGTACTATCATTTCCTATGTTTGAAAAAGAAGAACTTGAACAAAAAATTGCAAGCAAAGACTTTTTATATGAAGATATGCTAGGAGATCTTATAATATCAATAGAAAAAGTAAAAGAACAAGCTATTGAATATGGACACAGTTTTGAAAGAGAATTAAGTTATATGCTAGTACATGGTTTTTATCATCTAATGGGATATGACCATATAGAAGAAGAAGACAAAAAGAAAATGAGACCAAAGGAAGAAAAAATATTGAATGAATTAAAGATTACAAGAGATTAAAATATGAAACATTGTAAAGGTTTATAGGTAAATCCATAAAAAACCTAAATATATTATATAAGGAATGTTTTATAATGAATGGAAAAGGTACAAAAGTATTAATAGCAATTTTAGTAATTCTAATTTTATTAGCAGGAGGAGTAATGGCATATAAAATTACAAAAGATAGAAAAAATCAAACACAAGAAGTATCAAATGGAAATCAAGAAGAAAATGTATTAACAGCAGAAATTAAAAAAGAAAAAAAAGTACAAATTTTTCAAGGAGATAGTAGACCAATTGCAGTAATGATAGATAACCATAATGGAGCATGGCCACAAGCTGGTTTAAATCAAGCATATATGGTTTATGAAATAATTGTTGAAGGTGGAGAAACTAGATTAATGGCATTATTTAAAGGAGTAACAGTTGATAAAATAGGACCAGTAAGAAGTTCTAGACACTATTTCTTAGATTATGCAATGGAAAATGATGCAATATATGCGCATTTTGGTTGGAGTCCACAAGCAAAAAGTGATATAAGCAAATATTCAATAAATAATATAAATGGAATTACAGAAAGCTCATCAACATTCTGGAGAGTAAAAGACAAATATTCACCACATAATGCAGTAACAAGTACAGAAGCATTACTTAAAGTAGCAAAAGCAAAAGGATATAAAACAACATCAAATAAAAAGAGTGTTTTAAATTATACTACAGATGATGTTAAACTAGAAGATGGGCAATCAGCAACAACAATAACAATACCACATTCAAGCCTACAAACAGTTAAATATGAATATGATAGCACAAATAAAGTGTATAAAAGATATGCAAGAAAAAAAGCTCAAACAGACTGGGATACAGGAAATGCAATAACGACAAAAAATATAATAATAACATTCTGTGATAACTACACATTAAATGATGATGAAAATAAAGGCAGACAAGGGCTTAAAAATATAGGAACATTTGATGGATATTATATAACAAATGGAAAAGCAATCAAAATTAAATGTATAAAAGAAGATAGAAATATACAAACGAAATATCAAGACTTAGAAGGAAACGAAATAAAAGTTAATGATGGAAATACATGGGTACAAATATGCCCAAAAAATGCAAATGTTCAAATAGAAGGAATTGAAGAGACAACAGGTGTAAATAATATAGACAATTCAACAAATAATTTATAAAAATAATGGCATGATAAGAACACTAAGATAGTTCAAAATATTATCATGCCACATTAATTTTAATAGAGTGAATATGAAAGGATGAATTTAAAATGAATGTTTATGATACAGTAAATAGATTAGCTACAGAATTAAAAGAATCAGAAGAATATGTGAATTATAAAATGGCAAAAGAAACTTTAAGTTTAAAACCAGATTTAAAAAAGAAAATACAAGAATTTGAAGATGCTAGATATGATGCACAAATATCAGCAATGCAAACAGGAAAAAGTGATGAAGAAAAAACTAAAAAAATGCAAAATCTATATATTGAATTAATAGAAAATGAAGATGCTAAAAGATTTTTTGATACAGAAATGAAATTTAATATTTTACTTGCTGATGTAAATAAAATAATTGGAGATGCAATAAAAGACGTATTACAATAAAAATAATGGATTAGAATAATATTAAAGTATAGATGTAATTTGTAAATAAAGTTATTAATCATATATAAATAAAGAAAGGATACAATAA
>FR884500.1 GCA_000435535.1 Clostridium sp. CAG:575
AAAGGGGACGTAGACAATTTGTTCCGAAAATTTTGTCGAAATTTAAAATAATAATATATAAAAAATGTTTATCACAATTAGGTAAGCATTTTTTTAAAATTTTAAAAAATTATCAAAAGAAATTTAAAGTTTACACAAACTTTATGATATACTCAAAATAAAGAATGAGAGAAAAATCTTCTCCCATTCTTATATAGAAATTTTTAAAATAGTCCCTTATCATTAAATATCTCTATTCATAAAACATTTTATTCCGCATATAGCAACTACTAATATGCTAACTGCAAAGAACGCAAATATTGTAATTTTACCTGTTTTAGGTATAACTTTTGGAACTTCTTCAAGATATACAACAGGTGTAATATTTGATGTTTTAGTTACAGTTTTTTCATCATCATCTGTATAATTTAAGTCTAATTTTGTATTAGTATCTAATTCTTTGGCAAGAATTGAAGAACTGTAATTTTCTTTTAATTTTAATTTATATTGAACCGTTGCTTCTTCACCAGCTTTTAATTCTGGAATAGTCCAGGTAATAGAATTTGTTGTAGTATCTATTTTATCAGTAATTGTTCCTTTTGAAGGTTTTGTTATATATGAGAATGTAAAATTATCTACAATTTCTTTTGGAAAATAATCAACTATTTTTAAATCTTTGAATGATTTTGAAACTGGTAATAAATCAGCATAAATATTTTTAGTTATAGTTGATTCTATATCATCGTCCGAAATATAATAAAATTTTCCAGCAGTAGGTTTTTGTGTTGTTCCAAAAATTTCAGAAATTATCTCATTATAAGTTTTTGTTGCAGGTGTTGCAACAGCATCTCCATCTGTTATTCCAGTAAGCATTGTTATAACATTATCAACAGTTCCTGATAATGATTGAAGATTTGTTTTTGTTTTTGTAATAACATCATCTGAATAGTAATTTTTATCATAATTTACAGCAACATTTGGTACACCATCAGATAAAATAATCATATATTTGTGAGTACTATCTGTATTTTCTGTATAATATTTTTTAGCTAAAGTGATACCTGAATCTAAATTTGTTCTTGGTCCAGTATATTGGATATTAGATACAGCTGTTAATAAAGCAGAAGAATCATTTGTTAAGTCAGATATTAATTGTGCATCTTCTATAGTACCTTCTTTTTTAATATCAGTATTTGTTGAAAAACTAACAACTCCAATTTTTAATTTAGTGTTATCTTTTAAAAGGTTAGTAATTAAAGTTTTGGCTGAATTAATAACTAAATCTTCTCTTGTTTTGTCTGTATCAACAGGTGTTAACATACTTTTTGAATTATCAATAACTAACATAATTTCACCAGAAGGTTTTGAACTTGTTTCATAATTGTTAACTCTTAATTCTAATGTGATTTCTTTGTTATTTAAATCCTTTGAGATTAATGTTCTTGTAGCTTTGGAATTATCTCCAAAATTAATTGTAGCAATAGGTTCTTTTATAACTGACATGATTACATCACTGTAAGCAGCCATAGATAAATTTCCTATTAGTATAAATAGTAAAAATAGAATTGATACAATTTTTAATTTTAAATTTTTCATTTGCTTCATTCCTTATATTAAATTTGAGTTTTCTTGGATAACTCATAAACCAAAGAAATATAAAGACTTAAAATGTATTAAAGCTATAAAAAGTCTACAATATTTCATATGTAGTTAATAACTGTAAATATTTTATTACAAAAAAGCATAAAAAACAATATAAATTATAGAAAAAATCAAAAAAATATGATATGCTAGTAACACTTATAATTAATATAACCACATAATTTAATAAAAATACTAATATGGAGATTTTAAAATGTTAGAGAAAATCAATTCACCAGAAGATATAAAAAAGTTGAATATTGAAGAAAAAAAAGAACTGTCAGAAGAAATTAGAAAATATATATTAGAAATAGTATCAGAAAATGGAGGACATTTAGCATCAAATTTAGGAGTAGTAGAACTTACAATTGCACTTCATAGTGTTTATAATTTTCCAACAGATAAAATTGTATGGGATGTTGGGCATCAATCATATGTACATAAAATAATAACAGGAAGAAGAGAACAATTAAAAACATTAAGAAAATTAGATGGTATAGCTGGATTTCCTAAAAGTAAGGAATCTGAATATGATAATTTTAATACAGGACATAGTAGCACATCAATTTCAGCTGCATTAGGAATGGCAAGAGCCAGAGATTTAAAGGGAGAAAATAATGATGTAATTGCAGTTATAGGTGATGGAGCTTTAACGGGAGGCATGGCATTAGAAGCTTTAAATGATGTAGGATATAGTAATACAAAAATGACAGTTATTTTAAATGATAACGAAATGAGTATTTCTAAAAATATGGGTGGTCTTAATATGTTTTTAAGCAAATTAAGAACTAAAAAATTATATAAAAAATCAAGTATATCTTTAAAAAAGATGTTATTGAAAGTACCTATAGTAGGAAAACCAAGTGTTAAGGTTATTCAAAGTGCAAAAAGAAGTATAAAGCAATTAATAATTCCTACAATGTTTTTTGAGGACATTGGTTTTATATATTTAGGCCCAGTTGATGGTCATAATATAGAAGAGCTAGAAAATATTCTAAGATTAAGTAAGCAATTAGATAAACCAGTGTTAGTCCATGTGTTAACGAAAAAAGGAAAAGGATATAAAATTGCAGAAGAAAATCCAGATAGATTTCATGCTACAGCTCCATTTGATATAAAAACGGGAAAAGCTAAAAAACAAAAAGCAGATGATTATTCAAAAGTATTTGGAGAGAAATTAGTAGAACTAGCAAAGGAAAATCCAAATATTGTAGCAGTAACAGCATCAATGAAAGATGGAACAGGCTTAACAAAATTTGCAAAAGAATTTCCAGATAGATTTTTTGATGTGGGAATAGCAGAACAACATGCAGTTACAATGGCAGCAGGGATGGCAAAAGAAGGAATGATACCAGTAGTACCAATTTATTCATCATTTTATCAAAGGGCATATGATCAAGTTATACATGATGTTGCAATGCAAAATTTACCAGTTGTTATGTGTGTAGATAGAGCAGGTGTTGTTGGAGCAGATGGAGAAACACATCAAGGAACACTAGATATGGCATTTTTTAGATTAGTACCACATTTAACAATTATGGCACCAAAAGATTTTGAGGAATTTAGAAAAATGCTAGAATTCGCTGTAAATTTAGGTAAGCCAGTTGTGATTCGTTACCCAAGAGGTGGGGAAGAAAAGAGTATAAAATTTGAAAATCATCCTAAAATAGAGTTAGGAAAAGCAGAAATTGTAAAAGAGGGAGAAAATCTTACAATTATAGCTATAGGAAAAAGAGTAGCAAAAGCATTAGAATTAGCAGAAAAAATAGAAAAACAGCATGAAAATTTAACAGTAGAAGTTATAAATGCGAGATTTTTAAAACCATTAGATAAAGAAACAATAAAACAATCAATAGTAAAAACGAAAAAAGTTATTACTATGGAAGATGGTACAGAAATAAATGGGTTAGGCACAGCTGTTGAAGAATTGATAGTAGAAGAAAAACTACAGGGAATAGAATTAGAGAAACAAGCATGGCCAGATGAATTTATAAAACATGGGACAGTAGAGCAACTTGAAAAAATTTTTGTCCCAGATGGACGGTTCTTGTGGGACATTTTTGTCCCATGGGGACAGATATTTATTAAAGGAATAGTATTCTAAAGTTTCATAAAAAGAATAAAGTTTCATAAAAAAGAAAAGAGGAAATGTATGGATAGAACAAAAATTTTAAGCGAATATAAAAAACAAGAAGATAAAATTTTATTAGGACAAGTATTAGATAAAATTGATTTTGTAAGACAACGTGAAAAACTTGAATATACTGACTTCCTAGATATGTATCAATTATCACTTGTAAGTAATTTCCTAAAAAAAATTGATTTTACAAATTATATTTTTTATGGAGGTTTTGAAGAAAGTGAAAGAAAAGTTTTAATCTTATATCCTGAAAAGTATAATTTAGAAATGGTTGAAAAAAATTATTCTAAAATAATAAAAATAATTAGAATTAACTTATCAGAAGAGGATTATAAAAAGTATTCACATAGAAATTATTTAGGTGGAATTGTTAAAATCGGAATGAAAAGAGAAAAAGTAGGAGATATTCTAGTTTTTGATGAGGGTGCAGATATTTTAGTAAAAGAAGAAAGTTCTTTAATTTTAAAACAAGAGTTAGGAACACTTACCAGATTTGAAAATGCAAAATTTGAGATTTTGGATATAAATGATTTAAGAAAACAAGAATTGAAAGTAGAAGAAATTAGCATTATTGTACCTTCTTTTAGACTTGATAATTTTGTATCAGATTTAGCAAAAACATCAAGAAGTAAAGCAGTTCAAATTATTGAAAGTGAAAGAGTATTTATAAATGGAAAATGCGAGACTAAAGTTTCAAAACAAGTTAAATCAGGTGACATTATTACAATTCGTGGAAAGGGAAGATTTGTTGTAAAAGAATTTGGAGGAAACACTCGTAGTGGTAGAACAGTTGTAAAAATTGAAAAATATGTGTAGATAAGGAGAAAAAATATGATAATAGGCGTAGATATAGACGATACATTAACAGATATAAGGAAGGAACTTCAAAAGGCTTCATTTGATTATGCAAAGGGGTTAAATAAACAAATAAATGAAAGTAGTATGAGCTTTGATAAAAATAATGATGGAAGTAGTTTTAAAGAAAAATATAATTTTACGCATGAAGAATTACAGTATTTTTTTAAAAACATTCAAGAAAAAATTATAAAAAGTGCAGAACCAAGAGAAGATGTTGTAGAATGTATAAAAAAAATAAGAGAAGATGGAAATCAAATATATATAATAACAGCAAGAGATTATGAATTTCATGATGATCCATATGGGATAAGCAAAGAATGGCTTGGTAAAAATGGTATAGAATATGATAAATTAGTTGTAAATGCTAGAAGTAAGGCTAAGGCTTGTTTAGAAGAAAAAGTAGATATTTTTATAGATGATAAATTATCTAATTGTATAGATGTTTCAAATGCAGGTATATTGACAATTAGAATTACTAATTATGAAGATGAACATCAAAATATAGTGAACAAGAAAAATTGGAAAGATATATATGAGTATATAAAAGAAATAAAAATAAATTAGAAGTGTTAAAATAAGGAAAGTCATGTGATTTTCCTTATTTTAGAATTATAATATTTTATTCATAATAATAGCATCATCATCATTGTAGTAATTTTTTCTAACACTAATTTGCTCAAAACCATATTTTTTATACAAAAGAATTGCAGGAGTATTTTTTTCATTGACTTCTAGCATAATAGAAAGAATATTATTTTTTTTAGCATATTTAAGTAAATTATCTAAAAGTAAAGAACCAATGTGTTGGTTTCTTGCACTTTTTTTAACAACAATATTCATTAAATCTGCTTCATCAAAAATAATTTTAATTCCAGCAAAACCGATAATTTCATTTTCATATTTAGCAACGAGAAAATAAGAATTTTTACTTTCAATTTCTTGTTTTAATGTATCAGGATTCCAAAAATCATCAAAATCAGAAAGCAGATTGTCAGATATTGTATAAAAATCATTTATAGTCATTTTATTGAATTGTAAATCCATAAACTATGCATTTCCTTTCTCTTCTAATTGTCTTTCTGCTTGAGATTTTTTTAAGTATAAAGGTAAAATTTCTTCACCGTGGAAATTATTTCTAGTAAATTTTTTTAGAGCTGCAAGATTTAAATTTTCAACAGATAAATGGTTAAATAAAGATTTACTAGAAAATGCATCTCCAACAAATTTTATCTCTTTATTTGAATATTTAGAATCTAATAAATCAGTTACTTCTTGTTTTGTTTTTGCAGAAGGTGCTTCTAAAATTATATATTCATTATTTCTTAATTCATATAAAGCAAAATAACAATTATCATTTTTGCAGTCTATTGCACTACAAACAATTGATGGTTCTTTAATTTGATAAGCTAAAATTTCTAAACTATCAATACCAACGCAAGGGATTGTTAAACTATCAGAAAAAGCTTTAGCTGTTGCAACACCTATTCGTATACCTGTAAAAGAACCAGGTCCAATATCGACAGCAATTAAATCAAAATCTTTTAATACAAGAGAATTTTTTTCTAAAATCTGTTTTAAAATAGGCATCAATGTTTCAGAATGAGTTAGCCCATTATTCAATTCTATTTTATCAATTAATTTTTCGTTTTCAAAAATTCCAACACCACATAATTTACTAGAGGTATCAATACATAAAATCTTCAAAATAACACTTCCTTTATTATTAATTAAAATTTTCTATTAATTTGTCAAATTTTGAGCCATGAGATGTAAGGTTTAAAATTCGACTATTTTCATTTCTATTTTCAATATTTTTCGAAAAAGTAATTTCTAAATAATCTTTTGGAAGAGCATCTTTAATTAATTCTCCCCACTCTATTAAACAGATTCCTTTTTCAAAATATTCTTCTCCACCAATTTCATAAAATTCAGAAGAATCTTCTAATCTGTAAACATCAAAATGATAGATATTTATATCATTTTTACAATATTTATTTACAATAGTAAATGTAGGACTTGATATTTCATTTTCTAATCCAAAATAAGATAAAAAGCCTTCTGTAAACTTTGTTTTGCCAGCTCCTAGCTCGCCAGTAAGAACGATAATATCTTTTGGCTTTAAATAAGAAGCAAGTTTTTTTCCGAAATTTAAAGTATCTTTTTCAGAATTAGAGTAAAAAGTATAATTCATAATAGAAAATCCTCCTAAAATTAATTTATATATTGTATATTAAATATAGTAATTATTATAATATAAAAAAATGAAAATTTCAATCAAATGTATTGATTATTTTCTAAACATGTAATATAATCGTAACGAATTTGTAATAAAAGTGAAATAAAAATATTTTAACTTAAAAATATTAGAAATAATAAGAATATTAGTGGCATAGATTTAAAAGATTATAATATTCCTCATGTCACGTACTAATGATAGAAATACCCAAATGGTAAAACTAATTTAGAAGGGAAGAGGGTTATGTTTAAATTTGGTTTTGGACAAGATGTTGGAATAGATTTAGGAACTGCAACAGTAATTGTATATGTAAAAGGAAAAGGAATTGTACTTAGAGAACCATCAGTAGTAGCTGTTGATAATAATTCAGGAGATGTATTAGCAGTTGGTGGAGAGGCTAGAAGAATGCTAGGAAGAACACCAGGAAATATTATAGCAACAAGGCCTTTAAGAGAAGGCGTTATATCTAATTATACAGTAACTGAAAAAATGCTTAAATATTTTATAGGGAAAGTATGTGGAAAATCATTATTTGCTCCAAGAATTATGATTTGTATACCATCACAAGTAACCGAAGTTGAGAAAAAAGCAGTTATAGATGCAGCAATGCAAGCAGGAGCAAGGAAAGTTTATTTAATAGAAGAACCAATTGCAGCCGCTATTGGAGCTGGAATAGATATAGCAAAACCTTGTGGAAACATGGTTGTAGATATTGGCGGAGGAACAACAGATATTGCTGTAATTTCTTTAGGAGGTTCAGTTGTTAATGCTTCTTTAAAAGTTGCAGGAGATAAATTTGATGAGTATATTGTTAAATATGTTAAAAGAAAACACAATATAGTTATAGGAGAAAGAACAGCAGAAGATTTAAAAGTAAATATAGGATGTGTTTATCCAAAAATTCAAGATGCAGAAATGGATATTAGAGGAAGAGATTTATCAACAGGATTACCAAAAACAGTAACAGTACATTCAAGTGAAATGTTAGAAGCATTAATAGAACCAGCAATGATGATTGTTGATGCTGTACATGGAGTTCTAGAAAGGACACCACCTGAACTTGCAGCAGACATTAGTGATAAAGGAATTTATATGACAGGTGGAGGTTGCTTAATAGATGGCTTAGATAAATTGTTGCAAGAAAAAACAGGAATTAATGTTATGATTGCTCAAGATTCTGTTTCATGTGTAGCTTTAGGTACAGGAAAAGCATTAGATAATTTAGATGTATTAGATGCAAGAAAGTAAAAAAATAATGAGCATACAAATCAGGTTAAAAAATACAAATGTACAAATCATGTTGAAAAATATAAATATATAAATCAGGTTGAAAAATAATTATAGTTAATTCTTTTCCAACCTGATTTCTAGTAGAAGGAATGATAAAATAAATGAAAAAAGTAGTAAAATTTATCACACTAGGTTGTAAGGTAAACCAATATGAAACAAATGCGATGGCACAAAAATTTTTAGAAAAAGGTTATGAAGCAATAGAAGAAAATAGTGAAAATCATAATGAAAAAGCAGATATATGTATTATAAATACATGTACTGTAACAAATATGTCAGATAGAAAATCAAGACAAATGCTAAGAAGAGAAAAAGAAAATAACCCAAGTTCTATAATTGTGGCGGTTGGATGTTATGCACAAGTTGCAAAAAAAGAACTAGAGAATATTGGAGAAATAGACTTAGTATTAGGAAATAATGAAAAAGTAGATATAGTAAAATATGTAGAAAAATATATAAAAGAAAAAGAAAAGCAGGAAGAAATAGAAGATGTAATGCAAACCAGAGAATTTTATGATTTTGGAGAAATTACATTTACAGAAAAAACGAGAGCAGTTGTAAAAGTCCAAGATGGATGTGATAGATTTTGTTCATACTGTATTATTCCATATGCTAGAGGAAGAGTTAGAAGCAGAAGACCAGAAAATGTTATTGCGGAAATTAAACAAATAGCAGAGAAAGGTATAAAAGAAGTTGTAATAACAGGAATTCACATAGCGTCATATGGAAAAGATTTTGTAAATAGTAAAGATGTTAAACTTAAAAATTATAAATTAATTGATTTGCTAGAAGAAATAAATAAAATAGAAGGAATAAAGAGAATTAGGCTAGGATCAATAGAACCATTGCTAATTACAGAAGAGTTTATGGAAAGACTTAGTAAATTAGAAAAAATATGTCATCATTTTCATTTATCACTTCAAAGTGGATGTGATGAAACTTTAAAAAGAATGAACAGAAGATACACAACAGAACAATTTAGAGAAATTGTAAAGATAATAAGAGAAACATATTCTGATGCAAATTTAACAACAGATATAATAGTAGGATTTCCAGGGGAATCAGAAGAAGAATTTAAAAAAACATATAAGTTTTTATCAGAAATAAAATTTTATAAAATGCATGTTTTTAAATATTCACAAAGAAAAGGAACAAAAGCAGCAGTTATGCCAAATCAAGTTCCAGGAGATATAAAAGAACAAAGAAGTAAGGAACTTATAGAATTATCAGATAAAAATGAATTGGAATATAACAAATTTTACGTAGGAAAAAAAGTAGAAGTTTTATGGGAAGAAACCAAAAATGGAGTAATAAAAGGGCATACACAAAATTATATTGAAGTAATAGCAGATATTCCCAATATTGATAATACTACAAATTTAAATAAAGATAGTGTTAAATTAGAAAATGAAATAAAAGAATCAACATGTATTGGAGTATATAAAAATGAAATAAAAGTCGAATTGTAGTATGAAATTATAGAAAAAATATAAAGATTTATAGATTAAATATGTAACATAACTGTAATAATTTTGTCATAAAAAAATAATATAAAAAAAAAGTAAAAAACTTGATAAAACAAAAAATATATAGTATAACTGTGATAAGAAATACAACACAAAGGAGGAAGAAAGATGGCAGAATTAGAAGAAAAATCAGGTGCATTCGGAGGAGTATCATTTGAAAATTCAGAAGTAGAAGAAGTACAAACTAATACTCAAGGAATGGAAGCTGGAACAATAAGAAATGAAAAATTACCAGCTAAAGTAGGATTTTGGCAAAAATTTAAAGCATTCTGGTTACAAGAAATAGATTGGAATAAAGAAATCAAAGTTGAATTAACACCAAAGCAACAAAAAGTTGAAGATGAAATCAATGAATTTTTACATCAAGAAATTACATGGGAAAAAGTACATGACTTTTTATTTCAAGAAGTAAAATTCGGTAAAAATAAATAATGTCCCAGAGGGACGGTTCTCGTGGGACATTTTTGTCCCGTAGGGACAGATGTACAATGTTTAAGTTATAAATTTAATATTGTGAATTTTTTGTGAAAAAGTAAAGAATGTATAGCATACATAAAAAAAGTATGGTATACTTTTTTTGTATTGTTTAAGGGGGAAAACAATTAATTATAAAAGAAAGAAGTGATAATTTTTATATGTCAAGAACCAAGAGACAATACAATGATATAAGAGTATATCATATTATTTTTAGAGGAATAGATAGACAGGATATATTTTTAGAAAATAAGGATAAAGAAAAATTTTTGCAAATATTAAAAGATGAAAAGCAAAAGTACTATTTTGCACTTTATTCTTATTGCTTAATGGATAACCATATTCATATGGTTGTTTTCGATGAAAAACAGCAACTTTCGAAAATTATGCAAAGCATTGCAATAAGATATTCAATATATTTTAATAAAAAATATGATAGAATAGGGCATTTATTTCAAGATAGGTATTTTAGCAAAATAGTAGAAGACAGAGAGTACTTTGTACAACTATGTAGATATATTCATCAAAATCCGGTAAAAGCAGGAATTTCAAAAACTGAGGAATATATATGGAGTAGTTATAACGAGTATATAGATAATGCAAAAATTATAGATACTAAATTACTATTTAATATTTTTTCAACAAATTTAATAGAAGCAAAACAAGAATTTATAAAATTTCATCAAATTATATCTCAATTTGAAAAAGAATATAAAGATGTAGAAATTATAGATAAATTAAAAATAAATGATAAAGAAGCTATAACTATTATATGTGATAAGCTAAATATAAAAAATGTTAAAGAAATATTGAATTTGAATAATAATATCAGAAATGAAAAAATAGCACAAATAAAGAAGATAGAAGGATTGAGTAATAGGCAGTTAGCAAGGATATTGGGAATAAATAGAAAGATAATTGACAGAGCAGAATGAATTGAAAATTAGTAATACATAAGTATGTTTATAGGAATACAAAATATAAAAAATTATATGTATAAGAGTGCAAAACACTATGAAACATATTATATTTGTTTGTTGTATAAAATTAAAATAAGGAAAGTAGACAGTAGGACATCTGTCCCCATGGGACAAAAATGTCCCACAAGAACCGTCCCTCTGGGACAAGGAGGAAAAAATGGCAAAAAATAAAACAGTTTTTGTATGTAATGAATGCGGAAATGAATCAGCAAAATGGCTTGGAAAGTGTCCGGCTTGTGGGAGCTGGAATAGCTTTTTTGAGCAAAAAATTGTAGAAAGTAAAAATAGTTCTTTAAAAGATATGAAACCTAATTCTAATATTCCACAAAAACTAAGCTCATATGAGGCAAAAGAGACAATAAGAACATCTACTGGTTTTGATGAATTAGACAGAGTATTAGGAGGAGGACTAGTAAAAGGTTCACTAATATTATTAGGAGGAGAACCAGGTATAGGAAAATCAACATTGATTTTGCAGTTATGTGATAAAGTACAAGGGGAAGGAAATGTACTTTATGTTTCAGGTGAAGAGTCTGCTGAACAAATAAAATTAAGAGCTGATAGATTGCGGAATTAAAAATGATAATATTCTATTTTTGGGAGAAACAGATATTGATATTGTAAATCAAAATATTATTAATTTGAATCCTAAATTAGTAATTATAGATTCAATTCAAACAATGTATTCTGAAGAAATATCTGCAGCAGCAGGAAGTGTAAGCCAAGTAAGAGAAATAACTTCTCAAATTATGAGAGTATGCAAATCAAGAAACATAACAACAATTATTATTGGACATGTAACAAAAGATGGAAATATTGCGGGTCCAAGAGTGTTAGAACATATGGTAGATACAGTGTTATATTTAGAAGGAGAAAGATATTTTTCATATCGTATTTTAAGAGGAGTTAAAAATAGATTTGGTTCAACAAATGAAATTGGAATGTTTGAAATGAGAGGAGAGGGAATGTGTGAAATAACAAATCCGTCAGATGTTCTTATTTCAGATAGTGAAGAAAATCCAGCAGGTTCGTGCATTGTGTCTTGTATGGAAGGGACAAGGTCAATTCTAGTTGAATTACAAGCATTAACAGCACAAAGTGTATTTGGAATTCCAAAAAGAACTGCAAATGGAATTGATTATAATAGATTAGCTTTACTTATAGCTGTTTTGGAAAAAAGAGCAGGCTTGATGTTAGGTGGACAAGATGTGTATTTAAATGTTGTTGGTGGATTGAAAATAAATGAGCCATCAATAGATTTAGGAATTATTATTGCTACAGCATCAAGTTTTAGAAATATTCCAATTAGTAAAGATGTTGTAATTATGGGAGAAGTTGGTCTAACAGGAGAAGTTAGAAGAATAAATTTAATAGAAAAAAGATTGAAAGAAGCAGAAAAATTAGGATTTAAAAAATGTATTATTCCAGAAAGTAACAAAAAAGGCTTGAAAGAACAATTTAAATTAGATATAATAGGTGTCAGAGATGTAAATGAAGCAATGAAAAAGTTAGGACTAAGAAGGGAGAATTAACTTGAGAAAGAATAAAGATAACAGCACAACAGAACTTTTAAGATTAATTGCACCCCGGAACACCAATAAGAGATGGGTTAGAAAATATCCTAAGAGCTAAAACAGGTGCATTATTACTAATTACTGACAATAACGAAATTATAAAACAAATAGTAGATGGTGGTTTTACAATAAATGAGGATTATTCATCATCGAAATTATATGAACTTGCAAAAATGGATGGAGCAATTGTACTAAGTGGAGACTTAAAGAAAATTTTATTTGCAAATGCACAATTAATACCATCAAGAGAAATAGAAACAAGAGAAACTGGAACAAGACATAGGACTGCAGAAAGAACAGCAAAGCAAACAGGAGAACTTGTTATAAGTATTTCACAAAGAAGAAATATAATAACAATATTTAAAGGAGATTTTCGTTATATCCTAGAAGATACAAATGCAGTATTAAATAAGGCAAACCAAGGAATTCAAACACTAGAAAGATACAAAAAAGTATTTGATAATAGGCTAGATATTTTAAATGAATATGAATTTAATGATATAGTTACATTAAAAAATGTAATTGATGTTATTCAAAGAGCTGAAAGAGTTATGAGAATAGCTGATGAAATACAAAGACAAATAGATGAACTTGGGGAAGATGGAAGATTAGTAAAAATGCAATTAGATGAACTAATAGCTGGAATTGAAAAAGAAGAATTACTTATAATAAAAGATTATATTGTACCAACAAAGAAAAAAAGAACACCAGAAAAAGTACTTGAAGAAATAGCAGAACTTTCTGATGAAGAAATTATGAGAGAAACAACAATTTCTAAACTATTAGGATATGAAACATTTGACAATTATGATGAAGTTGGTGTATATACAAGAGGATATCGTATTTTAAATAAAATACCACGAATGCCATCAAACATTGTAGAAAACCTAATAATGTCATTCAAATCATTTCAACATATTTTGGCAGCAGATATAGAAAGCTTAGATGAAGTTGATGGAATTGGAGAAGTAAGGGCAAGAACAATTAAACAAGCATTAAGAAGAATGCAAGAACAATTTATATTTG
This sequence comes from Clostridium sp. CAG:575, assembly GCA_000435535.1. GTDB lineage: Bacteria > Bacillota > Clostridia > TANB77 > CAG-508 > CAG-269. The sequence continues at coordinate 13,725 of FR884500.1, forward strand.
AATAATATTGGTTTATAGGTATCCATAAAAACCTAAATATATCATAAGATAAGGGAAGTAAAATGAAAAAAACAGAAAACATAATTTGGATTATTGCTTTAATAGCAGTTATAGTTTTAATAGGAGTAGTATGCTTTGGATATTATAAAAAAGCAACATTAAATATTCAAAATCCATTAGTAACAATGGAAATAGAAAACTTTGGAACAATAAAATTAGAATTGTATCCAGACCAAGCACCAGAAGCGGTAGCAAACTTTATTACATTAGCTAATAACGGATTTTATAATGGAACAAAATTCCATAGAGTAGTAAAGGATTTTATGGTTCAAGCTGGAACAAAAGATGGAGATGGAAAAACAGATGCAACATTAGGAGATTTAAATGAAACAGAATCAACAACATCATATTCTATAAAAGGTGAATTTTTAGCAAATGGAGTTACTAATACAGTAAAATTTGAGGAAGGGACTTTAGCAATGGCTAGAGCTGATTATACACAAGCATCTTCAAGCCTTACAACACAATCTTATAATTCTGGATGTTCACAATTTTTTATAATGACAAAAGAGAATAGCAATTTAAATGGATATTATACATCATTTGGAAAAGTAACAGAAGGATTAGATGTATTACATAAAATTGAAGAAGTTGAAGTAACAAAAGCTGCAGGACAAGAAAATTCTGAAAACGCAGAAGTTAGTACACCTGTAAATCCACCAGTAATTACATCTATTTCAGTAGAAACATATGGAGTAAATTATGGAAAACCAGAAACTTTAACACCATTTGATTACACATCTTGGTTATATAGCCAATATGGGACAAATAAAACTAATTAGATGTTGTAAATTAAAAAATAAATGATAAAATTTAAAAATCACTTGCTAATTTTTTTAGCAAGTGGTAAACTATAAATAGATTAAAAAAAAACCGATTTTGTCGGAAAATTTTTTAATCTTTTTTTATTTTTAAGAATGTCCTATGATATTCAAATATATAAATTTAGGAGGGAAATATGAATACAAAATACATATTTGTAACAGGTGGAGTAGTATCAGGTTTAGGAAAGGGAATTACTGCTGCATCATTAGGGAGATTATTAAAAAATAGAGGTTATAAGGTAACTATACAAAAATTTGACCCTTATATAAATGTGGATCCAGGAACAATGAATCCATATGAACATGGAGAGGTTTTTGTTACAGATGATGGAGCAGAAACAGATTTAGATTTAGGCCATTATGAAAGATTTATTAATGAAAATTTAACTAAAAATTCAAGTGTAACAATGGGAAGAATCTATTCAAATGTAATTGAAAAAGAAAGAAGAGGAGATTACTTAGGAAAAACTGTACAGGTAATTCCACATATTACAAATGAAATAAAAGAAAAAATTTATGGCTTCGAAGGAACAGATACAGATATAGTAATAACAGAAGTTGGAGGAACAGTTGGAGATATAGAAGGTTTGTCTATTATAGAAGCAATAAGACAGGTTGGATTAGAAAAAAATCCAGAGGATGTATGTTTTATACATGTTACACTTTTACCATATATATTTGGTTCAAATGAAATAAAATCAAAACCAACTCAGCACTCTGTAAAAGAATTACAAAGTTTAGGAATTCAACCAGATATTTTGGTATGTAGAACAGAACAAGATATACCAGAAACAATAAGAGAAAAATTAGCATTATTCTGTAATGTAAGAAAAACAAGTGTAATACAAAATAAAACAGCAGATTGTTTATATGCAGTGCCATTAATGTTAGAAGAGGAAGGACTAGCAAGAGAAGTTTGCAATCATCTAAAATTAGATAGATATATTCCGGATAATAGAAAATGGGAAGAAATGATAGAAAAAATTAGAAATATAGATAAAAATAATGTTGTAAAAATTGCTATTGTTGGGAAATATATAAAATTAGAGGACTCATATATTTCTGTAATAGAGAGTATTAGACATGCAGGATTTGCAAATAATGTTCAAACAGAAGTGGAATTAATAGATTGTGAAAAAATAACGAAAGAGACTGTTGCTGATATTCTTCAAGGATTCCAAGGAATAATTGTACCAGGAGGATTTGGAAATAGAGGAATTGAAGGTAAAATAGAAACAATACGTTATGCAAGAGAAAATAAAATACCATTTTTGGGAATTTGTTTGGGAATGCAAATGACAGTTGTAGAATATGCTAGAGATGTTTTAGGATTAAAAGATGCAAATTCTCAAGAATTTGATGAAAATACTCCAAATCAAGTTATACATATAATGGAAGACCAAAAAGATGTTAAGAAAAAAGGCGGAACAATGCGTTTAGGAGCATATCCATGTTTAATAAAAAAAGATACATTAGCATATGAAGTTTATGGAAAAGAAGAAATTTCAGAAAGACATAGACATCGTTTTGAATATAATAACAGTTATAAAGAAAAATTGGAAAGTGCCGGTTTAATTTGCTCAGGTACTTCTCCAGATGGAAATTTAGTTGAGATTGTAGAGATATCTAAAAAAGAACATCCTTATTTTATAGCTGGTCAATTCCATCCAGAATTAAAGTCAAGACCAAATAATCCAGCACCATTATTTGTAGGTTTAATCAATGCAGCTAAAGGTGTAAAATAATTTTTGAATTTACATAATTTGCAATAAATTAAAATATGTGCTATAATTACATTGTAATAAAAAATTATTTTTTTGGAGGTTAATAAGACATGAATTGGAACGAAACAGGAATGTACAAAGTGACAGAGGGTGATATTACAATAGTTGATTTAGACAGCAAAGAAGAGATGCTATATATTATTGACCGAAAAAACAAAATTGTAATTCGGTCAATGATGGAAAGTGATATCGAGGCTTGTGTTGAAGTAATGGACAATTTTAGTCGATATGAAAAGGAAAAAATTAAAAAAGAGTTAGAGGAAAAATTACCTAAAAAAGGTTCACAATTTCGCTATTTTGCAATCGAAAAAATAGTTGGAAAAGAAAGAATTAAAAATTGGGATGAAATCTACGGATTAGAGAAAGTCCCTATAGGGATTGGACGAAAGAATTTATTTATGGCATTTTTAGGAAAACCAACAATGAAAGAAGGAATAGAGATGTTTTTATGCACCAAAGAAGAAAAAAATGCTTCATATGTGCGAGAAAATATTAAGACATTGGCAATATTTCTTGGAATCGACGGAATATCGACTATAGAAGATATTAAAAGAAAATAACCTACCACGTAACCCCGGCTTGTGTCGGGGCTATTTTTTTGTTCTAAAATCAAAAAATGAAAATATAATATATAGTCAAATAATATAAATAAAGTGTATAGTACCGAATGCTAGAATATAAACAAAAATTTAAGAAATGTGAAATTTGTGTGAATTTTAGCAAACTCTATTGACAATTGCTAAAAAAAGGTATAGATTATTAGCAGTCAAATAAAAGAGTGCTAAATAAAAAAACAATAAAATATATAAAATTTTAAGGAGGGATTCATTATGATAAAACCATTAGGAAGTAGAGTATTAATAAAAATGAAAGAAGGCGAGGAAACAACAAAAAGTGGAATTCTTTTAGCAAGTAGTGCACAAGAAAAGCCACAAATAGCTGAAGTAATAGAAGTTGGACCTGGAGAAAAAATAGATGGAAAAAATGAAGAAATGTATGTAAAAGTCGGAGATAATGTAATAGTAAGCAAATATTCTGGAACAGAAGTAAAATATGAAGGTATAGATTACATTATAGTAAAACAAGAAGACATTTTAGCTATAGTAGACTAGACTAAATTAAAATGAGTAATTAAAATTATAAATGTTATTTTAAAATTGTGAAAATCAAATATAAAGAAGGGAGATTGATTTAAAATGGCAAAACAAATTAAATTTGGAGAAGATGCAAGAAAATCTTTATTAGAAGGAGTTAATAAATTAGCAGATACTGTAAAAGTTACATTAGGACCAAAAGGAAGAAATGTAGTATTAGATAAAAGCTTTGGAGCACCATTAATTACAAATGATGGTGTAACAATTGCAAAAGAAATAGAATTGGAAGATAAATTCGAAAATATGGGAGCAAGACTTGTAAAAGAAGTATCAGAAAAAACAAATGATGTTGCAGGTGATGGTACTACAACAGCAACAGTTTTAGCACAAGCAATGGTAAAAGAAGGAGTTAAAAATGTAGCAGCTGGTGCAGATCCAATGGCAATGAAGAGAGGAATTGACAAAGCAGTTACAGTAGCAGTTGATGAATTAAAGAAAATCAGTGTACCAGTAAATGGAAAAGAAGATATTGCAAGAGTTGCAAGTATTTCAGCTAATAATGAAGAAGTTGGAGAATTAATAGCAGAAGCAATGGAAAAAGTTTCAAAAGATGGAGTTATTACAATTGAAGAATCAAAAACATCTAATACAGAATTAAATGTAGTTGAAGGAATGCAATTTGATAAAGGATATGTATCACCATATATGGTAACAGATACAGATAAAATGGAAGCAGTTGTAGACAATCCATATATTTTAATAACAGACAAAAAAATTAGTAATATACAAGAAATTTTACCATTATTAGAAGCATTAATGCAACAATCAGGTAAATTAGTTATAATTTGTGATGATATAGAAGGAGAAGCTTTATCAACTTTAGTATTAAATAAATTAAGAGGTGTATTAAATGTAGTAGCTGTAAAAGCACCAGGATTTGGAGATAAAAGAAAAGCAATGCTACAAGATATTGCAATTTTAACAGGAGGAGAAGTTATTACATCAGATTTAGGATTAGAATTAAAAGATACACAAATTGAACAATTAGGTAGAGCAAAACAAGTAAAAGTTCAAAAAGAAAATACAATAATAGTAGATGGAGCAGGAGATAAACAACAAATAGCTGATAGAGTTGGACAAATAAAAGCACAAATTGCTGAAACAAAGAGTGAATATGACAAAGAAGGGTTACAAGAAAGACTTGCCAAAATGGCAGGAGGAGTTGCTGTAATAGGTGTAGGAGCTGCTACAGAAACAGAAATGAAAGACAAAAAATTAAGAATAGAAGATGCATTATCAGCAACAAAAGCAGCAGTAGAAGAAGGTATAGTAGCAGGTGGTGGAACAGCTTTAATAAATGTAGCACCAGAAGTAGAAAAAACTGTAAATGAATTAACAGGTGGAGAAAAATTAGGAGCAGAAATTATCTTAAAAGCATTAGAAGAACCAGTAAAACAAATTGCAAGAAATGCAGGATTAGAACCAGCTGTTATTGCAGATAAAGTAAAAAAATCAGAAGTAGGAATAGGATTTGATGCAGCTACAGAAGAATATGTAGATATGAAAAAAGCAGGAATTGTAGACCCAACAAAAGTTACAAGAAGTGCATTACAAAATGCAGCTTCAATAGCATCAATGATTATTACGACAGAAAGTTTAGTAACAGATGCTCCAGAAAAAGATTGTCATTGTGGTCATAATGATGCAGGAATGGGAGCTGGAATGGAAGGAATGTACTAATAAGTGTTAAATAGTTTTGATAAAGAAAGTTTTGTACGCAAATTTTATTAGATTTTTATGTATGAAAAAAATTCTAGAAAAATTTCGGAGAAATTTAAAACTTTTTTCAAAAATCTCTTGACAGTTATAAAAAAATCATTTATAATCTATAACTGTCAGGAACAATGCAGGTGTAGTTCAATGGTAGAACCTCAGCCTTCCAAGCTGATGACGTGGGTTCGATTCCCACTACCTGCTCCATATTTTTATAAAGTGGAGCATGACATAAATTAATTAAATATGCAGGTGTAGTTCAATGGTAGAACCTCAGCCTTCCAAGCTGATGACGTGGGTTCGATTCCCACTACCTGCTCCATAAGAAATAAACTTACGAACTTAATTATTCGTAAGTTTTTATTTTACCTAAATCTTGTACATTATTTATCATTTCTAGATTAAGGTTATTTTTATTAATCATATAATGTGTTGATGTTAACTGATAAACAACAGAAGCTGCAAGTCCAAACGAAGTACAAAATGGCGATGGTATGAAAGAGCAAAATATACGTAATATATTTGCAATTTGTTTACTAATTGTTGCTTTTATAGCAGAATACTCTAATTGTATAAATGTCAATTTTGTTATATAAACAGGATATAAATATAAAGATATTAATTCTATACTTACAATAAATAATGTAGCAGTTAAATCTGATTTATAACTTGGATATAAAATCACTCCCATTATAAGAGTAGATAAAATCAAAATATAAATTAGTTTTCTACTATTTTTTATATGTTGTTTATATGAAAAAATTCTTTTTGTAATATCAATTTGAGCAACTGTTTTTATGGCATAAGATATATCCCATTGAGTATCAGTTATTAAGACGGCAAAAGAAGTTGCTAAAATATATTTTGCACCAAAATTAAATGTATTCTTAAAACCAAATAAATAAATTATAAACATACTGATTTTTGCAAATAAATAAACAGAATCATATTTGATACAATTTCTTAAATTAATTTTAAATCCAGTTATTTTTACTGTTCTAAATATCATAAGCAAAGTAAATATTGTTGTAGCAAATAACGAAGTACTAGAAATTACAATTTGATTTTTTGTTATTATACTCATAATTACTAATGTCAAAAAGTTTATTAAATTAAAAAAGAAACTATATTTGTTTGCTCTTTTATTATTATCTTCATAATACAACTTACACAATGCAAGATTCAATAATAATTGTAAGAACATTTGAATTACAGCATAAACCGCAAATATTCTATATGTTTGTATATCCATATTCATAAATGTTATATATTTATCTATATTAAAAACAATACTACCTAATATTAATACTCCTAAAATTGTACCCAATATAAATCCTGAAAAGACACTATCTTTATTATCATCCTTAATAGCACTTATATTGGCACCTGTTCCAAAAATACTCTGTATACTACTTATAACAAACTGCATTGGATATATAAGTGAAAATATATTAATTAAATTTTTATCCACTAAAATACCAAGTAAAAACCATCCTAAAATGGGTGTTACAGATGTTAAAAATATATCAAGACTTATTCGAAATAATCTTTTCATTTTCTACCCCCTTATTTTTTTATTGTATACAAATTATAAAATCAATTTATAATTAACTAGCTAAAAAAATTATACCATTAGTTGTTAAATTTTTCTACACTACCATTGAAATTTAATAATAATTCATATATAATATTTCTAGAAAGAGAACTTAGTTCGTAAGCTGTTGCTTAACCGCTCCAACGACGTATCTGTTTGAACTTTATATAGAACAGGTGGATATGAAAATCAATCAGTAAAATGGTTGATTTTTTTGTGGTTATTGGAAAATGGTTAAAAAACGACAAACCTAAATTGATTTGTCGTTTCTTTAAAACAGCTTAATGAATTTTTTTTGAAATATAATTCGTTAAGACCGTTTTTCTAAATATTTTTTTCTAGTTGCTTCTCCTCAACGGATATGCCGTTTGGCTTTATTTTTTTCTAATTTTTTCAATGCTTCTGTAGTTGGAATGACTTTTGTTAGATAAGTGTAGACTGTGGATTTAGAAATATCACAATGTTTTGCAGTATCTCTGACAGTTGTTTCATAATTATTAAAATATTTAACTACTTTTTTTATTTCGTCTATATCTCTCATTATTTTCCTCCAAATAAAGACAACTAAAATTAATTTTACAAATTTATATAATTTGTAATGCAATTGAAAAATGCAATTATGCAGATTCAATGTTTCCGTTAGTAGGTAATGTTGCAATTTTTAAATCATCTTTAAATAATGACTTAAATAACTCAGGTTCATTCATTCGTAATATCCAATTTGATAGTTCATTAGGCATTTCTTTGGTTAAAATGTTAATTACTTTTTCTTCTGTTATACCAAAATGAATGGATGTACTTTTGATAGTTGAATCTTTAGAAGAGTTGAAAAAAATTACTACATTTTTTGTAAATGCTAAATTATCTGTAAGTGATTCAAAGCTTTGTTTTTTAGAATCATTTGTTGATAATTTAGCTTTTGTAAGAGTTAAATCATTCATAGTGAACCTCCTTTAGAAACTAAAACAATAAGATATAATAATTATAATTAATTGAAAAAAAATGGAATAAAAAATTTGCAAAAAATATAAAAGTATATA
>FR884501.1 GCA_000435535.1 Clostridium sp. CAG:575
CCTCTTCTATTTTATCTCTTTTTGCTTTATAAATTTGTTTTATTTTATAAATTGCAATGACTAAAAAACAAAATGGAACTATACTTATTTTTAAGTATAGCCCCACTAATATACCTATTATATATCCTATCATTGCAATGAGTATTGGTCTTCTCAAATGTACTCCTTTCATTGCATATATTTAATTAAAAATTCTTCTTGCTCCTACATAGTTAGTTTTATAATATCCACTTGCTAATGTATCTGTTGTTACTCCTCTTGATGAATTTGCTGCATGAATAAATGTATTTCCACCCATATAAATTCCTACATGGTTAATTCCAGATTTTCCAAACATTACTAAATCACCTGCTTGTAAATTAGTTACTGAGGTTCCATTCCTATATTGTGCAGCTGCTGTTCTATTCAAGCTTATTCCAAAATGCTTATATACATATTGAGTAAAACCAGAACAATCAAATCCACTTGGTGTTGTTCCACCATATACATATTTATTTCCTAAAAATTGTTTTGCATAATTTACAACATTATTTCCGTTTCCTGATACTGTAGTGTTATTACTTGTTGCTGTGTTTGTATTCGTTGTATTAGTCTCATTTTTATTTGTACTTACTGTGTTTGTTGTATTTGTATTTACAGTATTATTTTGTTTTCTTTCATTTAAAGAACTTCTTGAAGTCGTACTTTTTGCTGTAGATAATAAATCTTCTGAGATATAACCTTTTGTACCATTTGCTTCTACATAACTCCATCCATTTTCAATTGATATTACTTTTACTTCTGTATTTATAGATAATTGAGTTATTATTTTTGATGTTGTATTAGCACTTTCTCTTAGATTAACTGTTTGAGAATTTATATACATTGTTTTAGTTGTATTATTTGTTGTTGTATTTTTACTTTCATTATTATTTGATGTCTCTTGTTTTACTTCTGTTGTCGTTTCTGTTTTGCTTTCTGTACTTGTATTAACATTTTGAGTTGTATCAGTATTATTTTCTTCTATTTTTTCTAGCTTTTCAATTCTTACCCATGCATTTGTTCCATCTGCTATACTAACATAGGCCCAATTATTTAATATTTCTGTTACTTCTAATTGTACATCTTTTTCAATATCTTTAACATCTAATGAATTAATCAATGGTATTATTTTTAATGTTACTTTATCTACTGTTTTATATTTTCCTAATTGGCTTTTAACTGGAGTCACCGTTGTTTCTTCTGTTACTTGATTTTCTGGTTCTGATATATTATCTTCTTCAACTACATTATCTTGTACGGTATTATTTTGTACTGTATTGTTTTGATTTGTCTCTTTTTCTTCACTACTTACTGCTGTATTATTTTCTGACTCAGCTACATTTTCTTGCTTTGTACTACTATTTTTTATTTCTAATAGTTCTGTTTTTAAATATCCTGTAATTTTATTATATTTAACTTTACACCATTCTCCATTATTTTCTATCACTTCTACTTCTTCCCCCTGTGAAGCTAGCTCTAATATTTTTGATGATGTATTTGGTTGTTCCCTAAGTCTTGCTGTTTCTACAGAAATTTTTGCAGTTGTTGATGCTAAACTTATATTTATAAAAAACACACTTGATAAGCAAATAATTGCCATCAATATTATGCTCTTTATATTCTTTTTTGTTTTCATATTTTGCTCCTCATAATATTTTATTCATTTGGTTTTAATATGTTGTTTAGTATATAATTAATCTAAAAAATTGTCAAATCACAAAAAATAGACGGATTTTTTTCATCTATCTATCTTTTGTAAGTTTTATTCTATTTTTCTTAATTTTTTAAATGTTTTTGTCTATAAATGGTAATAATTGTTTTTTTCTTGAAACAACACCTTCTAAGAATACTCTATTGTTTTCTAATTTTTTATTGAAAGCTTTTTCTACCGCGTCTACTTTTTCTCCTAAAACTATTGCTTCTGAATTGCTATTTAAAATATCTGTAATTGCAAAAACAAATAGGCTTAATCCTTTTTCTGCAATTGTTTTATTAATGGCTTCTTCTAGTTCTTTTTGTCTTTTTAACACATCATCAATACTTACTGTGTTAACTTGTGCAATTACAAATTTTGTTCCATTTTTGTCTAAGCTTTTTGCATCTAAATTTATTAATTCTTCTGCTGAAAAATCATCTAAATCTGTTCCTGCTTTTAGCATTTCTAATCCATATTCTTCTATATTTATATTAGCTATTTTTCCTAATTCTTCTAATGCTTTTTTATCATGTTCAGTTGTTGTTGGTGATTTTAATAATAATGTATCAGAAATTATTGCACTTGCCATTAATATAGCTTCTGTTTTTTCTATTTCAATTCCTTTTTGTAAAAAGTCTTTGTATAAAATTGTTGCTGTACATCCATAAGGTCTTGCTGTATAATATAGTGGTTCTGATGTTTCAAAATTTGAAATTCTATGGTGATCTATAACTCCTAATATTTTAGCATTTTCTATTCCTTCTGCACTTTGATTAAATTCATTGTGGTCAACTAATATTACTTCTTGACCTTCTTCTACTTTTTCTATTAATTCTGGTGCTTCTAATCCTAAGTAATTTAATACATATTGTGTTTCCTTATTTACATTTCCTAATCTTACTGCTTTTGACTTTTCACATCCATTTTTTTTATTTAATATTTCTTTTACAATTGATGAGCAAATTGTGTCTGTGTCTGGATTCTTATGTCCAAAAATTAAAATTTCATTTTTCATTTTTCATTATCTCCTTTATTGTTGATTTTTATCTCATTTCCTATGTTCACTACTATACAACATTTATATCTAAAAAACAAGCGAACACTTTAATTATTTTTTGTTTTTTCTAATATATCTTCTAATTCTTCTTTAGAAAATTCATATTTTTTATTACAAAAATGACATACTAATTCTGCTTTTCCATCTTCTTCTATCATTTCTTTTAATACATTTTTATCTAATGTTGCAAGTGCTTCTGCCATATGTTCTTTTGAGCAATCACATTCATAAATTGGTGTGATATTCTCTTCTATTACTTCTATATTATTATCTCCTGTAACTTTTTTTGCTATTTCTAATAAAGATAATTTTTCATCTAACATTCTTGAAATAGCTCCGGCTTTAAAAATAGATTGTTCTATTTGAGATATTTCTTCATCTGTTGCATCTGGCATTGGTGTTATCATATAACCCCCTGCTGATTTTACTCCATTTTTATCTACTAGTACTCCTAATGCTACAGCTGTATTTTTTTGTTCTGATTTTGCAAAATATTCTGCAAAATCTTCTGCTATTTCCCCTGATGTAATTGTAGAAACTCCTATGTATGGTTCTTTCATACCTATATCTTTTATTACATTAATAAATCCTGAATGACCTACAGCTCCTCCTACATCTAGTTTTCCATCTTCATTTAATGGTAAATCTATTACTGGATTTGCAACATACCCTTTTACAACTGGAAAATTGTTTGCTACAGTTACCATCATTCCTATTGGTCCATTTCCTTTCATTTGGATAGTTAGTTTATCTTTTTCATTTTTCATCTCATTTCCCATTAATGCTGTAATTGTTAATAATCTTCCAAATGCTGCTGTTGTTACTGGACTTAAATCATGTATTTTTCTTGCTTTTTCTACTAACTCTGTTGTATTAGCACATATTACAGATATTTTTCCATTATATGCTAAACATTTTATTATTTTATCATTCATGCTTATTTCTCATTCCTTTCCTAAAAAATATAAGCCCGAAAACTGATGTCTTCTGGCTTATAGCATTTTTATTATTGTTGAGCATATGGTAATACAGCAATATGTCTAGCTCTTTTAACTGCTGTAGTAATATCTCTTTGATGTTTTGCACAACATCCTGTTGTTCTTCTTGGTAAGATTTTTCCTTTATCATTAACAAATTTCTTTAATTGATCTGGATTTTTATAATCTAATTCAAAGTTTTTATCACTACATAAGATACAAACTTTTTTTCTTTGTTTTCTGAATTTTGGATTGTAATCTTCATCATAATTTTTATTATTATTTCTTTTTTGTTTTTTATCTGCCATTTTTAATTTTCCCCCTCTCGCTTATAATTAAAATGGTAAATCATCTGCTGATGATGTCTCAAAATCTGAACCCATACTTCCTGGCATTGTATTACCAAAAGTACTCTCAAAGCTTCCAGCTCCCATGTCGCCTTCTCTTTTGCTATCTGCAAAATATGCTTCTTCTGCAACAACTTCTGTTACATAGTGTTTTACCCCTTGATCATCATCCCATGTTCTTGTTTGTAATCTACCAATAATTCCTACTTGTTGACCTTTTTTAAAGTATTTGCTGCAAAATTCTCCTAATTTGCTCCATGCAACAATGTTAAAGAAATCTGCTTGTCTTTCTTCACCTTGTCTTACAAATCTTCTATTTACAGCTATGCTAAAAGAAGATACTAAGGTATTATTTGTTTGTGTATATCTTGTTTCTGGGTCTCTTGTAAGTCTTCCCATTAATATTACTTTGTTCATTTTTATCATCCTTTCGCTATACTATCATAAAATTTTTATTTTATGAATCATATCTTCGTATATTTTAAAGTTTCTACTTTAATTTAGGTCCCACTTTTTATTTCTTTTAATTATTTTTTTACAACGATAAATTTGATTATATCATCTGTAATTCTGTAAACTCTTTCTAGTTCACTTATTGAATCTGGATTTGCTTCGAAGTTAAATAACATATATGTACCTTCTTTGAATTTTTTGATTTCATAAGCTAATCTTTTTTTACCCATGTTTTCTACAGATTCAACTTTTCCATTTTCATTGATTAATCCTGTAAATTTTTCTTCTAATGCTTTTACACCTGCTTCATCTACATTTGGATTAATAATGATAACACTTTCGTATTTGTTCATTATTCTTTCACCTCCCTATGGATTAATAACCTAACTTTTCGTTAAGTAGAGATTTAAAATAGCTATGCTTCTTTTAAAACATAGCTATTTTATCATATTTTTGGCAATTTTGCAACTGATTTTGGAAAATTTGCAAGATTAATTAGAAAATTTACAAGATTAATTTTGTTGTTTATTTTTATATAGTTACTTTATATTTTTAATAAATCGTATTTATTTACTTTCGATTACTCTTTTTATCTCATTAAATTCTAAATTATTTATTTCCAATTTTTCTAATTTAGTTTCATTCATTTTTTTCTGTAATTCCATTATAGGAATTGGTAAAAGTGAAATTGTAATCGTTATTAGCCATTGTACTCCATTTAAAGGAACAAGTTCAAATATATTTGCTAAGAATGGTATTATTACCACTATTGCCTGAACAAATACTCCTAACACAAAACTTCCAACTAAATATTTGTTTTCAAAAATTCCTGTTTCAAAAATTGATTTTTCGTTTTTTACATTTATACTATGAACTAATTCCAAAAATCCTATTGATAAAAATGCCATTGTTCTTCCTACTTCTAGTCCAAAGTATTTATTTCCTATACTAAATGACACTAAAGTAAGCATTCCAAGCATTATTCCCTCAACTATTATTTTATTCCATAATCCATCTGCAAAAATTCCTTTTTTACTATTAACAGGCTTTCTTTTCATTATATCTTTTTCTGGTTTTTCCAATCCCAATGCAATTGCAGGAAGTGAATCTGTTACAAGATTAATCCATAATAATTGTATTGCAAGTAATGGTGATTTCATTCCTAAAATTAATCCCATAAAAATTGTTACTATTTCTCCTATATTTGTTGCAATTAAGAAATGTATTGCTTTTTTTATATTGTCATATATATTTCTGCCTTGTTTTACAGCTTCAACAATTGTTACAAAATTATCATCTGTTAAAATAATATCTGCTGCATTTTTAGCTACATCAGTTCCGTTTTTTCCCATAGCTATTCCTATATCTGCATTTTTTAATGCTGGGCTATCATTTACTCCATCTCCTGTCATTGCAACAACAGCTCCATTTTTTTGCCAGGCTTTTACTATTCTTACTTTATGTTCTGGAGTAACCCTTGCAAAAACCGAATATTCTTTTATTTTTTCCTCTAATCTCTTTTGTGATATCGTATCTAATTCTTGACCTGTTATTGCTTTATCTCTTTTCTCTAATATTCCTAAATCTTTTGCTATTGCCTTTGCAGTTTCCAAATGATCTCCTGTTATCATTACTGTTTTTATTCCAGCTCTTTTGCATGTTTTAACCGCTTCTTTTACTCCTTCTCTAGGAGGATCTATCATTCCTATCAAACCAACAAAAGTTAGATTATTTTCAATTGTATTTGAGTCTATTTTATTAGGTAATGCATCTAAATCTTTATATGCAATTGCAATAACCCTTAGCGCATTTTGTGCCATTTTCTGATTTTCATTTTTTATTTTATATTCATTTAGGCTTTGAATTCTAATTTGTGTATTATTTATATTTAAATTTTTCTCATTAATTGCTATCTCCTTTGTGCATCTTGCTAATAGCACATCTGGAGCTCCTTTTGTAATAACTCTATATTTATTTCCTATTCTATGAATTGTTGTCATCATTTTTCTATTTGAATCAAATGGCACCTCATGTATCCTTGGGAAATCCTTTTCTAGCTCATCTTTTCCTTTTCCTATATTAACTCCCTCATCTACTATTGCCTTTTCTGTAGCTTCTCCTGTAACTATCTTTTCTCCATTTTCCACAGAAATATCACAATCTGTGCATAAACTAGCTAGTTCTACTGCAAATTTTTTATCATTTGATTTTACTTCAACAACTTTCATTTTATTTTGTGTTAATGTTCCTGTTTTGTCAGAGCAAATAACGCTACTACTTCCCAATGTTTCTACTGCTGGTAATTTTCGTATTATGCTATTCTTTTTTGCCATTTTAGTAACTCCTATTGATAGCATAATTGTCACTATAGCAGGAAGTCCTTCTGGTATTGCTGCAACAGCTAATCCAACTGACGTCATAAACATTTCTACTGGTTCAATATGTTTTATTAAACCCATTGCAAAAATAATTACACATATTACCAAACACGCTATTCCTAATATTTTTCCTACTTCTCCTAGTTTTTTTTGTAATGGTGTTTCTGGTGTTTCATCTTCCATCATCATATTAGCAATTTGTCCTACATTGGTGTTCATCCCAATATCTGTTACAACAGCTTTTCCATGTCCATTAACTGTAATGCTAGCCATAAATGCCATGTTTTTTCTGTCACCTAATGGTATATCTTTTGAATATGTCTGATTTGCTTCTTTTAATGATGGTTCTGTTTCTCCTGTTAAAGATGATTCTTCTATTTTTAAGTTATAACTTTCTAATATTCTTGCATCTGCTGGTACATAATTTCCCGCTTCTAAAATGATAATATCACCTTTTACCAATTCTTCTGCTAGAATTTCTTTTGTCTTTCCATCACGTATTACTTTTGCCATTTGTGGCGTCATTTTCTTTAATGCTTCTATTGACTTTTCTGCCTTTGCCTCTTGTATTACCCCCATTAGGCTATTAAAAATTACTATTCCAATTATTATTATAGAATCTATGTAGTCATTTTCTCCTTGCGCTTTTGATACTACAGCAGAAATAATTGATGCTATTATTAGTATAATAATCATAAAATCATTAAACTGTTTTAAAAATTTTATAATTAAGCTTTCTTTTTTCTTTTCTTGTAGTTTATTCTTTCCATCTTTTTCTTGTCTTTTTAGTGCCTCTTTTTCAGATAACCCTGTTTTTTCATTTGTAACTAAACTTTTCAATACATCTTCCTTCCTCAATGTATGCCACATATTTTTCACTCCTTCTTTTGTTTTTATTGTCTGTTTTAATAAATTGTTTAGATTAATAAAATATATGTGGCTTGTACTTTTTTATTACTAAATCAACATTTTATTTTTTTGTCATATTATGTTGTAAGAGGTGTTATAATTATGTTGAATTCGATTATTTTATCTATTGTGAGTAGTATTGATTCCTTTGGAATAGGTATTACATATGGTATAAAGAATACAAAAATTTCTTTAGGCGCAAATTTGATATTATTTTTTATTTCATTTCTTACAGCTTGCTTTTCTGTTTTTTTTGGAAATGTTTTGATAAATATTTTGCCTGCTTTTTTGGTTAATTTATTAGGTTCTATTATTTTAATTGGTATGGGTGCTTATATTTTGTTTGAAGCTTTGAATAAAAAAGCTAATAATTCAAATGTCTTTAATAACCCTATTTCTTCTGATTTGGATAATTCACATCTTATTGATTATAAAGAGGCTTTATTTCTTGCTATTGCTATGTCTCTGGATAGCTTTTGTATTGGAATTGGTGGAAATATGATTAATTTAAACAAATTTGCTTTTCCTTTTTTGATTAGTACTTTTCAGTTATTATTTTTGTCTTTAGGCATTTTTTTGGGAAAGCATATTTATTATTTTTGTAAGTTGCCAAAAAATGTATGGTCTATTTTGTCTGGTTTGTTACTTATTTTAATTGGAATTTCAAAATTTTAAAAATTTATTGATTTGAATATAAAATACAATGTTGCATACATTTTGCATACATTCTCAAAAAAATTGCAATAAAAAAAGCCCTCAAATGGGCTAATTTATTGGTAGCGAAGGGGAGATTCGAACTCTCGACCTGCCGGGTATGAACCGGATGCTCTAGCCAGCTGAGCTACTTCGCCATTTCATTGACAATAATTATTATATAATGTGTTTATACTTTTGTCAAGCAAAATATGATATTTTTTATACTATGTCCATAATTTTTTATGAATAATTAATTTCTAACAATAATTCAGGCTCCAATAACCTTATGTTGTTGAAGTCTGAATTGTTTATTTGCTCTTTGACTTTCAAAATATTTATAATGATATTTCTTTATCATTATTCTCTTTGATTATTTCTTTTTTTTCTACTATTTGTGTTGCTTCAATCTTAGTCTCATTAATGCTATCTTTTTGTCTTTTACTTCTACCTTTATTACTTAATCCAATGCTGTTAAAATCATGTAATAACTCAGCCATTCTTTTTGTGCTTCCTAATTTTGCTTCCTCTTTAATAACTTGTTCTAATGTTATTGATGATGTCCCATTGTTTTGTTGATTATGATTTTCTTCTTTATTACTTGCAAAATTCTTTATTATATCCTTAAATGTTTTTATAAAGTCTTTTGCTGATATTTTATAATCTATTTGTGTTGTTTTATCCATTTTTTATCTTAAAACTTCGCTGTTTTAAGTTTCACCTCTCTTTAAAATAAATCTCTATTTATTATACCATTTTTTGTAAAATAATGCAATAGTTTTTATAAAATCTTATGTATACTTAACATTTTTTTATTTTTTATGAAAATATCAAAATATAACAATATATATCATATAATCTCTTGCTAGTCTTTTATATTTCTAATTTTCTTTAATAAATTCTACTAACAAATTAGCAATTCTTTTTGAGGCAATTTTTAAAAATTTATCGAATGTTATAGCATTTTTACCATTTGGTGAATCTGATATACTTCTCATAACAACAAATGGTATCTCATTTAAATAACACACCTGAGCAATAGCTGCCCCCTCCATTTCTACACAATCTGCATCAAATTTAGAATATATCTTATTTTTCATTTCTATATCAGTACAGAATATATCTCCAGAAGCTATTATACCTAATTTTATCTTATAATCATTATCTTTATTATTATGATTTAATTTTTCTAATTTATTCTTTAAATTTTCATCTGTTTGGATAAAATCTCCAACTCCTGTGATGTAACCTTTAGAATGTCCAAATGCAGTAATATCAAAATCATGTTGTATTAATTTATCTGCAATAACTACATCTCCTATATTAAGCATAGGATTTAATGCTCCTGCTACCCCAATATTAACAATATATTCTATGTTATATGAATCTATTAGAGCTTGAGTTACCATTGCTGCGTTAACTTTTCCGATTCCGCATTGAACTAATACAACATTTTTTTCCTCGACTTTTCCCTCTATAAATGTTATATGTCTTATTTCTTTCTCATTAATATCTTCTACATATTCTTTTATTTCTTCTAATTCTTCTTGCATTGCAACTATAATTCCGATTCTTTTCATATACATATTTCCCTTCTCTTTAATTTATATAATTATACTTCTCTTTTGAATTTATTTTTTTATCTTTTTAATTATTTTGCTACTTATATCTTTTTTATTAAATTATATTAGTTTGATTTATGCCTCTATACTTCTTATAATAATATATTTACTTTTAAAGGTCAATATTATATATACAAAAAAATGAGAAAGAAAAACTAATTCTTCTTTCTCATTTTCATTAAATTTTTGTATAGAATTATTGTAATTCAACAACAGCTCCAACTTCTGTAAATTTAGCTTTTAAGTCTTCTGCTTCGTCTTTAGAAACATTTTCTTTAACTGTTTTTGGTGCTCCGTCTACTAATTCTTTAGCTTCTTTTAATCCTAATCC
>FR884502.1:0-2010 GCA_000435535.1 Clostridium sp. CAG:575
TATTATGTTTTGAAGGACTAATTATTGTAACAAATTCAGTTATGCAATCAGATAGAGAAAAATTAAGTGTAATATCACAAGCAATTGCAAGAGTTTCAAAACAAAAAAAGGATGAACTAACAGAAGAAGAAAAAGAGAAAATAAATTATTATTTTGATGATATAGATAATTTGATAGAAATGTATGATACAAATATATCAGATGATACAAAAAGGGCTATAGTTATAGAAAGATATGAACAAAATCCACAAGAATTTTATAAATTGTTTTTATCAATGGTGGAAAAATATCCAATTATATGTATAGATTCATTTTTAGACACTATAAGAGGATATTGGTACATATTTGATAATTCATTCAATAAAATTTTTCATAAGGAATCACCAGAAACAAAAGGGTGCTTAGAAATTACTTTTTATATAGTAACAGATGAAAATGAAGAAAATATGGTAAGAGATTTAAATCAATTTCCAGAATTAAGAAGTTTTTATAAAAGTATGTTTTGTCAAAATAATTATACAAAGATACCAGTATTATATATTGTATTTCAACCAGCAATTTATTTTTATAGTGCACTTGCTTGTCTTTTATATGCAATTTATAAAAAAGATAAAAATTTAGTATTACCAACAATATATTTATTTTTATATTTTTTAACCTGCTTTTTAGGACCAGGAGCAATTATCCGTTATATATATGCAAATATAGTGGCAACACCATTTATACTTGCTATGTGTAAAAATAATAAAAAATAGGCAAATATATTTATAAAGATAAAATATTACTATTAAGAACGTTAAGGAGGAAAAAATTGAAAAAACTAGTTTTGATAGATGGAAACAGCATTATGAATAGAGCATTTTATGGAATTATGGGTAGTAAAGCGCTTACAACAAAAGATGGAAAATATACAAATGCTATCTATGGATTTTTAGCTATTTTATTTAAATTATTGGAAGAAGAAAAACCTGATTATATAGGAGTGTCATTTGACTTAAAGGCACCAACTAAAAGACATGAACTATATGAAGGATACAAAGCAAATAGAAAAGGAATGCCAACTGAACTTGCTGAACAAATGCCAATAATAAAAGATGTATTAAGAGCAATGAACATAGACATTATAGAAAAAGAAGGGTTTGAAGGTGATGATATAATAGGAACACTTGCAAGATATGGGGAAGAGAAGGGACTAGAAGTTACAATACTTTCAGGAGATAGGGACACGTTTCAACTTGCAACAGACAAAGTTTCTATAAAAATTCCAAGAACAAAAGCAGGAAAAACGGAAACGGAAATATATAATAGAGAAAAAATAAAAGAAACATATGGAATTGAACCAAAACAATTAATAGAAGTAAAAGGATTGCAAGGGGATACATCAGATAATATTCCAGGAGTTCCAGGAATTGGAGAAAAAACAGCATTATCATTAATACAAAAATATGGAACAATAGCAAATTTGTATCAACAATTAGAAGATGGAAAAGCTGAGTTAAAAGGAAAACAAAAAGAAAATATAGAACAAAACAAAGATTTAGCAATATTATCAAGAACATTGGGAGAAATAAATGTACATGCACCAATTGAAGATACATTAGAAGAATTAAAACTAGAAGAATGGGATAACGAAAAAGTATTAGAAATATTTAAAGAATTGAATTTTAAAAGATATATAGATAGATTTCACTTGACAGAAATAAGTGGACATACTGCTGAGAGTGATGAACTTGCAGAAAATAGAGGTCAAGAAGAATTATATAAAATAGAAAAAATAGAATTAGAAGAAGTAAAAAGACTTTTAGAAAATGATAAAAAAATGTTTTTCTATATTAATACAGAAAAAGATGATAATGAAAATAAAATTATAAAAGAAAAAATATCAGGGATTTCAATTTTTAGAAAAGAAGAAAAGATAGCATATTATTGGAAATTTAAAGAACAATCAGAAATTCAAAATTGGAAATCAGTTTTTGAAAATGAACAAATTAAAAAAATTAGTATTGATTT
>FR884502.1:2089-7678 GCA_000435535.1 Clostridium sp. CAG:575
TGATATTTCAATAGCTGCATATATTTTGAATCCAACAGATAATAAATTAAAATTGGAGAATTTAACGGAAAATTATTTAGATTTAGATATAAACGAGTTACTAGGAAAAGAGAGTGAAAAAAATCAAGAACAAATTAACTTATTTGACACAATAGATAATAATAAAAATGATGAACAAGATGAAAAGAAATATACATTATATTCATATTTGATTGAAAAAATACAAGAAGTAACTAAGAAAAAATTAGAAGAAATTAATGCATTGGAATTATTTGAACAAATAGATATGCCAACAGTTACAGTATTAGCTGATATGCAATGGAATGGTATGTATGCAGATGAACAGGAATTAAATCAATTTGGAAATAAATTGAAAGAACAGTTAGATGTAAAAACAAAGATAATTTATGAGATGGCTGGAGAAGAATTTAATATTAATTCAACAAAACAATTAGGAGAAGTTCTATTTGAAAAACTTAAATTACCAGTTATCAAAAAAACAAAAAGTGGATATTCAACAGATGTAGATGTTTTAGAAAAACTAAAATTAGAACATCCAATAATTGCAGAAATATTAGATTATAGACAATTGATGAAATTGAATTCAACATATGTAGAAGGATTAAAACCATATATAAATCCAAAAACAAAAAGAATCCATTCATTTTTCCATCAAACTATAACAGCAACTGGTAGAATAAGTTCAACAGAACCAAATTTGCAAAACATTCCAACAAGATTTGAATTAGGAAAACAAGTAAGAAAGATATTTAAACCTGAAGAAGGAAAAGTATATATAGATGCAGATTATTCACAAATTGAATTACGTGTATTAGCACATATGTCAGAAGATGAACATATGATACAAGCATTTAAAGAAGGACAAGATATTCATAGACAAGCAGCATCAAAAGTATTTAAAACACCAATGGAAGAAGTAACAAAAGAACAAAGAAGTAATGCAAAAGCTGTAAATTTTGGTATAGTATATGGAATAAGTGATTTTGGATTAGGAGAGCAGCTAGGAATTTCGAGAAAACAAGCTAAAAAATATATTGAGGAATATTTAACAGAATACAAAGGAATAAAAATGTTTATGGATAACATGACAGAAAAGGCAAAAGAAACAGGATATGTAGAAACATTATTTCATAGAAGAAGATATATTCCAGAACTAAAATCTAATAATTATATGGTAAGACAATTTGGAATGAGAGCAGCAATGAATACACCAATACAAGGAACAGCTGCAGATATAATGAAAATTGCAATGATACATGTATACCAAGAATTACAAAAAAGAAAGTTATCATCAAAAATAGTATTACAAGTGCATGATGAAATGATGATAGAAGCACCAGTACAAGAAGCAGAAGAAGTTAAAATTATAATAAAAGAACAAATGGAAAATGCAATAACATTAAAAATACCATTAATAGCAGAAGTATCAGAAGCACAAAACTGGTATGAATGTAAATAATGTCCCAGAGGGACGGTTCTTGTGGGACTTTTTTGTCCCACAGTGACAGAGGTTAGTTTTTATATTCCATAAAGATCGTCCCTTTGGGACAAAAAGGAGGAAAGTCCATATGTATATAAATATGAAGATGAATATAGAAAGAAAAAAAGCAATGACAATTATAGGAATAGTAATGTTTGCTTTAACTTTAATTATTATTTTTTGCACAAGTGGTGTGACAAGGGTGGCTTATAGATTGGTATATAAGAAAGAATATTCTGAATATGTAGAAAAATATTCAAAAAAATATAATGTGGATGAAAGCTTAGTTTATGCTGTGATGAAAGTAGAAAGCAATTTTAATGTAAATGCAGAATCTGGAAAAGGTGCAGTTGGTTTAATGCAGTTAATGCAAACTACGGCAAAAGATATTGTAAAACAGACTGATATTAAAATGGAAAATAGAAATATAAAAGAAGTTTTGCTAGATCCAGAATCAAATATAAATATTGGTGCTAAATATCTATCAATATTGCTTAAGAAATATAAAAATGTTGAACTTGCAATTACTGCATATAATGCCGGAATTGGGACTGTAGACAATTGGGTGGAAAAAGGAATATTAAAGGATGATGGCTCTGATGTAGAAAATATTCCATATTTAGAGACAAATACTTATGTAAGAAGAATTTTAAGAGATTATAAAATTTATGAAAATATATATTAGATGCAGGAAGTGATTTTAATGTACAGAAATACATATGTACAAATAGATTTACAAAATATAAAAGAAAATGTACAGAAAATTATAAAGAAATATTCTAACTATAAATATTACTTTGGAGTAGTAAAAGCAGACTGTTATGGACATGATGATGTAAAAACTGTAAAAGCAATTATAGATGGAGGATGTAATTATTTATGTGTTGCAACTTTAGAAGAAGCGCTAGAAATTAGAAAAAAAATAGAAGATATACCAATATTGTGCTTAGGAGTAATTTTGAAAGATTATATTGATATATGTAAAACGAAAAATATAACAGTTACAATTCCATCATTAGAATATGTAAAAAAATTAAAAAATGAAAATATAGAAAATCTAAAAGTACATATAAAAATTAATACTGGAATGAATAGATTAGGAATAAAGGAAAGTGAAGAATTAAAAGAAGTATATAAAATATTAGAAAAAAAGAAAGCTAATATAGAAGGAATATATACTCACATTTATGAAGCTAACAATAAACAAAAATATGATATACAAATAGAAAAATTTGAAGAATTACTAGAAAATATCCCTAAGGAAAGAATACCAATTATACATACATTTGCTAGTGAGGCAATGAGCAATTACAATAAAATCGATGATGTAAATGGATGTAGGCTTGGAATTATAATGTATGGTTTTACAGAAAATAAAGAGTTGAATTTAAAATCAACATTTTCATTAAAAAGTCAAGTTATACAAATTAATAATTTAAAACCTGGGGAAACTGTTGGATATAATGGTAAATATATTGCAAAAGAGAATGAAAAAATAGCAGTTGTTTCAATAGGATATGCTGATGGAATTTTGAGAAAAAATACGGGAAGAACAGTTTTTATAAATGAAAAAGAATATAAGATAGTTGGAAATATATGTATGGATATGTTATTTGTCAAAATAGATGATACTGTGAAACTTTATGATACAGTTGAGATATTAAAGGATATAGAACATATAGAAAGTGTGGCTAAATATTTAGATACAATTCCATATGAAGTTATGTGTTCAATAGGAAAAAGAGTTCCTAGAAAATATATTTAAGTTGTTACAATTTAGAGCTTATACAAATAAAAATCAGATTAGATAGAATATATTGATAAATTCATATAATATAATAACAAAAAACACTAGACAAATAACGAAAAATGCAATAAAATAGTAAAGAATTAAAAAAGGAGAAAACAATAATGATAGAACAATTACTATTTACAATAATTGCATTTGGACTATTTGTCTACATTTTTTTTAAGATGATTCAAAAAAATGATACAAACTATATATTTATATTGATATTACAGACAATTGGAATACTATTAAATTTTATAGAAGTATTAGCAAAAATAGAATTAAATATAGTTTTTATTATATTAAAGTATATTTTAGCCATTTTAGTACCAATATCTGTATGGTGTTTAGATAGAAAAGGAATTCCATTAATACAAGTACTAAATGTAGTAAAAGCTAAAATTTATTTAAAATTAGGAAATAATAAAAAAGCTAAAGAACAATTAATAGCTTTGGTAACAAAGTATCCTGAAAACTATATTGGGCATAAAATGTTAGCAGAAATATATGAACTAGAAGGCGGAATGAGAAAAGCAATAGATGAATATGTTCAAGCAATAGATATTGATAAAAAAGATTATAATTCATATTATAGAGTAGCTGAATTATTAACAGATTTAGACAAAGAGCAAGAAGCAACAGAAATGCTACTTAATTTATTGAACAAAAAACCAGAATATGAAAAAGCAAGTCTTTTGTTAGGAGAACTTTTAATAAAAAATGAAATGTATAAAGAAGCAGCAAATATATATCAAGAGGCCTTAAGGTATAATCCAACAAGTTATGAAATGAATTATAATTTAGGAATTGCATATACAATGTTAAATGATTTTCAAAATGCAAAAATATGTTATGAAAAAGCAGCAGAATTAAATTCTTTAGCATATAATGCAAAATATTCTTTAGCAGAAATAGCTTTAATTTATAAAGAACTTGAAGAAGCTGAAAAATATTTTATGCAAGCAATTGATGAAGATGAATTAGCAGCAGACAGTTATTTTGAACTATCAAAAATAGAAATGATTAGAGGAAATAATGATAAAGCAATTCAATTTGCTAATATTGCAATTGACGTTGATGCTAAAAAAATAGTACCTAAAATAAAAAAAGATCCTATATTTATTCCTATTTTGGCAAAAATATCAATGCCATTTAACTTAGAACAAAATATACAAGAAAACGAAGAAAAACATTTACAAGAAATAGAGATAAAATCTAAAGAACACTTAGAAAGAATGTTTGAAATTACAAGAAATTTAAGTTATGATGACATAAGACTATTAAAAAATGACACAAATAATAAATCAACAAGAAACGAAAAAGAAAATCAATATGAAGATAAAGAAAGACAAGACTAACAAAATTTAAAATTTGACTCATAAAAAAATAAAAAATAAATATACTATAAGAAAGTGTATATAAATTTAGATATATAACTATGTAGTGTAATAAAAAAATATAGTATTCTAAGTAAAAATATTATAATATAGTTAATAAATTATTATGCTATAAAACTTTTAAAAGTTATAGAAAGAGTTGATTTTATGAGTACAAATTTTACTATTATTGGTGGAGACTTAAGGATTATTAAATTAGCTAAAATGCTAGCAAATGACGGAAATAAAGTTTTTACATTTGGAATGGAACAATCTGACGAACTAAAAAAATGTAAAGATATTATTTTTTGTGAAAAACTAACAGAAGCGGTTAAGCAATCAGAAATTATAATTGGTCCAATACCATTTTCAAGTAATGGAAAAGAAATAAATACACCATTTAGTGAAAGACAAATTTCCATTAGAGAATTTATGCACGTTATAAATGCCAAAGTTTTAATAGCTGGAAGTATAACACCAGAAGTATATGAATTAGCTAATGATGAATATATTGAAATAATAGACATTATGAAAAGGGAAGAATTAGCTGTTTTAAATACTATAGCAACAGCAGAAGGAACAATAGAAATACTTATTGCAAATACAAATAAAATTATTCATGGAAGCAAAATTTTAATTTTGGGATTCGGAAGAATAGGAAAAGTATTAGCAAGAAAATTAGCAGGATTAACAGCTAAAGTAACATGTGCTGCACGAAAAGATGAAGATTTGGCATGGATTAAAGCATATGGCCATATGGAAACAAATATAAATGCAATAGGAGAAAATCTATCAGAATATGATGTTATAATAAATACTGTACCACATTTGGTTTTGACAGAAGAAAAATTAAAATATGTAAAAGAAGATTGTCTGTTAGTTGACTTAGCGTCAAATCCAGGAGGAATAGACAAAAGGGTAGC
>FR884502.1:7691-8739 GCA_000435535.1 Clostridium sp. CAG:575
AAAGGGTAGCAAAAGATAAAAATTTGAAATTAATTTGGGCATTAGCATTACCGGGAAAAGTAGCGCCAGTTACAGCAGCAGAATTTATAAAAGATACAGTTTATAATATTTTGAAAGAAATATATAAAAAATAAAAAACGTTATTTACTAACGAAAAGGAGGAAAAAATGAACGAAATTTTACAAGCATTAATTTTAGGAGTAGTACAAGGATTAACAGAATTATTACCAATTTCTAGTTCTGCACATTTGAATTTAATACCATGGATTTTTAATTGGAATATACCAGAAAGTTTTGATGTAGCATTACACTTTGGAACATTACTAGCAATTGTTTTATTCTTTTACAAAGATTGGATAGCTCTAATAAAAGGAGGATATAATCAAGTAGTAAAAAAGAAGAAAACTTTTGAAGGAAAAATGTTCTGGTATTTAGTAGCAGCAACAATCCCGGGTGGAGCAATTGGATTTTTATTAGACCATTTTGTAGGAGACAGCTTAGGAAAAATGCCATTAGTAATAGCTTCAGCTTTAATTATAATGGGTATTGTTTTGTACATAGTAGATAAAAAAGCACCATCAAAAACAGATTATGAACATATGAGCTTTAAACAAACATTTTTAATTGGATGTTCTCAAGCATTGGCATTTATACCAGGTGTTTCACGTTCAGGTGTTACAATGACAGCAGGTAGAGCAATGGGAATAGATAGAGAATCAACAGCTAAATATTCATTTTTATTGTCAACACCAATTGTATTAGGGGCAACTTTATATAAATTTAAAGATTTTGTATTTGGAATGCCATTTTTTGTTGGAGTATTATCTAGTTTTTTAGTAGGTGTTCTTGTAATTAAATTTTTATTAGAGTACTTAAAAAAAGGAAGTTTCAAAATTTTTGCAGTTTATAGAATTATATTAGGTTTAGCAGTTATATGTATTTATCTTATAAGATAGATACTTAAAAAGAATTTGTAGAAAAATGTCGAACGATTTTTCTTGATTTAGAAATAAAAACATGTTAATATTTAGTCATGCAATTTTGACAT
>FR884503.1:0-9022 GCA_000435535.1 Clostridium sp. CAG:575
GAATTAAAAAATTATGCAAAGAATTTTAAGCCATATGAGAAAAGCAATTGAAGAATATCATATGATAGAAGAAAATGATAAAATAGGAATTTGTTTATCTGGAGGAAAAGATTCAATTACACTTTTACATGCTTTTAAAGCATTACAACGATTCTATCCAAAAAAATTTGAAATAATAGCAATTAGCATTGACCCTGGTTTTGAATTTTTTGATATAGAACTTTTACAAAATACCTGTGATAAATTAGAAATTCCACTATTTATTGAAAAAAGTCATGCAAAAGAAATTGTTTTTGATATAAGAAAAGAAAAAAATCCATGTTCTTTATGTGCAAATTTAAGAAGAGGAATTATAAATTCTATTGCAATTAGAGAAGGGTGTAACAAAATTGCCCTAGGACATAATCAAGATGATGTTTTAGAAACATTTTTGCTAAACTTATTTTACACTGGTAGTATTGGAACATTTTCTCCTGTAAGTTATATGGACCGTACAGGAATCACTTTAATCAGACCACTTATATACACTCCTGAAAAAGATACAAAAAGATTTGTTAAAAAGAACAATTTAACAATAATGCCTAAAGTTTGTCCAATGGATGGAACATCAAAAAGAGAATCTATGAAAGAAATGATAATTACATTACAAAAAGATATACCTATGATAAGAGCAAATCTCTTCGGAGCAATTCAAAGAAACTTACCTGATTGGAAGAAATAAAAAGAAAAAGAATAAAAGGAAAGAAGGGGAAGAGAGGGAAAGAGGGACGTTCCTTAAATTTCCCTTTTTAGAGGGATATAGGGACACTCCTTTAAAATTATGATATTTTTAATAATAACTTTTATAATTTAAATTTTCAAAAATTAAAAAGAGTATATATTAATTTATATTTTGTACATATTTCTTAATATACTCTTTTTAATTTTTGAAATTTCTTTATAAATATTATTTAAGAAAATAAAGGAATGTCCCTATATCCCTCTAAAAAGGGAAATTTAAGGAACGTCCCTCTTTCCCTCTCTTCCCTCTCTTTTCTTCTTTCACTTTTTTATTTCACAATAGCTACCATTGCATTTTTTAAATCTTCTAATTTTGCATCAGCTTCTTCTTCTGTTTTACCTTTTACACCCATATATAATTTTATTTTAGGTTCCGTTCCAGAAGGTCTAACACAACACCAGTTATTATCTTCTAGTTCATAATATAAAACATTTGATTTTGGAAGTCCTGTGTTTGTTTCTTCTCCTGTTACCATATTTTTAACATAATCTCTATCTATATCTTTAAATGTTAAAACTTTATAATCTCCAATTTTTTCAATTGGTGTATTTCTCATATTACTCATCATTTCTTGTATTTTTTGTGCTCCTTCTGCACCTTCTAACACAATAGCGACTTGAGTCTCTCTATAATATCCATATTTTTCATAGATATTAATCATTTGATCCCATAATGTTTCATTTTTAGATTGATAATAACATGCGGCTTCACACAAAGCCATAACTGCTGCAATTCCATCTTTATCTCTCGCATAATCTCCTATTAGGCAACCATAACTTTCTTCAAATCCAAATACATATTTATGACCATCCGCTTTTTCTTCTTCTTTTTTCATTATAGCACCAATATTTTTAAACCCTGTTAAAACTTCATATAATTTTAAATTATATTCTTTTGCAATTGCCTTTGTTAAATTAGAAGAAACAACTGTTGTTATCATCATTCCATTAGCTGGTAAAATTCCTTTTTCTTTCATTTGAGAAATTCTATATTCTGCAATCAATAATGCAGACATATTTCCTGTATATGTCATATATTCTCCAGTTTTACTATCTTTTGCATAAATTCCTAAACGGTCTGCATCTGGATCTGTTGCTAATACAACATCAGCATCTACTTTTTTTGCTAATTCTAAAGCTAACTTAAATGCTTTTTTATCTTCTGGGTTTGGATAGTCAACTGTTGGGAAATTTCCGTCTGGATCTTTTTGTTCTGGCACTACATATAAATTTTCAATGCCTATTTCTTTTAAAAGTCTTTCTGCAACAGTATTTCCTGTTCCATGTAATGGAGTATAAACAACTTTTAATTTTTTGCCTTGTTCTTTTACTATTTCTGGATTTAAGATTAATTTTTTTAATGTATTAATATATTTATCATCCATTTCTGTTCCAACAATATTAAATAATCCTTTTTCTATAGCTTCTTCTTTTGATATTTCTTTGATTTCACTATATTTTTTTACATTTCTTACTCTATCAATAATATCTTTGTCTTTTGGAGCTACTATTTGTGAACCATCATCCCAATAAACTTTATAACCATTATATTTTGGTGGATTATGACTTGCTGTAATCATAATTCCAGCTGTACATTTTAGTTCTCTAACTGCAAAAGATAATTCTGGAACAGGTCTCAAATTTTCAAATAAATATGTCTTTATTCCGTTTGCATTTAAAATTAATGCTGTTTGTAAACTAAATTCTTTTGACATTTTTCTTGAATCATAACTTATAGCAACTCCTTTTTCTTGTGTCCCTTGTTCAAGTATATAATTTGCAAGACCTTGTGTTGCTTTTCCTACAGTATATTTATTCATTCTGTTTGTCCCAGCACCTATGACTCCTCTAAGACCTGCTGTTCCAAATTCTAACTCTTTGTAAAATCTGTCTTCAATTTCTTTTTCATCATTTTTTATTTCCTCTAATTCTTTTTTTGTTTCTTCATCAAAATCTGGACTACTTAACCATCTTTCATATTCTTCTAAATATTTTTTCATAAAATCTTCCTCTCTTTTCTATCAAAATAGATAAAACTTTTTGATAACATTTATCGTATCAATATAATAACACTATATTCCAAAAAAATAAAGCTAAATTCTAATATTTAATTGAATATTTATTTTTTGTAGAATTATACCTTCAATTACGAAACCATTAAAAAATAAAGAAGACTATCATTTTGTGAAGTGAACTCCCCTTATTAAACTTTTTTGTCTAATAATTGAGTTCACTTCATTTTGACAATCTCCTTTATTTTTTATTTCAAATGATAAAATTCTTCATATAATTTTCTTGCTGTACTTGGGCAATCTACACCTGCATCATCTGCATTTTTTACTGGCGCAAATTCTTCCTCTCTTTTAACTCTTAAAATAGCCATATCATCTACTTCTCCAAAAGCATCAAATAAGAAGGCTTCAAATTTATATGCATTTGGTGATGTTGGAACAACTAAATTTCCATCTTTATCAATATATTTTGCTTTTTTATATGCTGAATGATATGGTAATGGATTTGCTCCCATTCTTTCAATTGCTTCTATATTAAACAAATTACATAAGATATGTGATTCACCATATAAAAGTTCTCCATTTTCGTCTGTTGCTTCTGCCATTTCATCATCTATTTCTGAATATTCAATAACACTTGGTCTTCCATTTCTCTTACAGAAAACTCCTACTTTTTCATGAGGATTTGCTTTTACAATTGATTTACATGCAACTGTAACTTTTTTGTCAATTGCAACTCCCATTAATACTGGGTCAACCATTTTTACTAAACAATTATCTACTCCACCAATAAATACCCATTCTACTCCAAGTTGTCTCATTTTTTGAGTCATACCATTTTTTACAAGAGACTCATATATTCCACCATGACCATCAGCGGCTTGTTTAATTAATCCATCTTCTCCTATTAAGATTTTTCCTTCTGTATCAACCATTGGTAATTCACCTTGGATAAAGAAAAATATATCTTTATCTTTTCTGTATCCAAAGAATTTATTTTTTTCAAAAAATTCTACAGTTTCTTTGTTATTTTCTCTACTAGTCATGATAAACCAAGGAATAACTACATCATATTTCTTTCCTTCTTCTTTTAATGCATCTGCTAATAATTCAAATAGAGATTTATGAGAATCTAGCCCAATATCATATGTTCCTTTTGGTCCATTATGTCCTAATCTTGTCCCTTGTCCTCCAGCCATTGTAACAGCAGCTAATTTTCCTTGTTTAATAGCATCCTTTCCTAATTTTTCATAATATTTATATTTATCATTTAATTTATATTTATCTAAATACTCCATTGGCTCTATCTTATCAGCACTTGAATTCAATTCTTTTTTTGTGTTTTCATATAAACTATTAATTAATTCAAAATCAATTGAAAAAATTTGATCCAATAACATTTTCTTTTTATTTTCATCTAAATTTTCATAACCATTTAACAAATGTTCTTGATTATATTTTTTTAATAAAAATTTTGCTTCATCTAATGTTTTATCCATAAATTTTCATCCTTTCACATCTATATGTAATAATACTATTCTATATTTATATACCAAATTTAAAAATTTAGCAATACTTTCATAAAAATTTACATGGTTATCTCATAAAATATTTTCTTTTAATATTTTACAAAATAACCATGTCTTTTATTATAAATTTTTTAATCCACTTGTAGACAGAATACTATTATAATCTTTAGTAATGTCTATTATACTTTCATCTACATTATTTACATCATAACAATCTATTACTTGTAAATTTTGTACATTAGAAACTTCATTAATTTTTTGGTTAACATTCTTAATATATTTTTCAGTTCCTTTTACAAAAACAACTTTATTATTCAAAGTATCAATTTCACTAATTTCTTCTACACTTTTCTCTTTCCAATTTATTTTTTCAATTTTCTTCTTATCATCACTATCTAAATTAACTTTATCTAATAAATGTTTCATTGAATCTTCTAAATTTTCTTGAGTCATAACTATAACTTGGTTATTATTTTCAATTTTCTCTTTCATATAAGGTAGCGCAATCATCTCAAAATGATAATCACTTACATAAAATAAACATGATTTATCTTCAGTTTTGTTTTCTTTTAACATTGTAATTCACCCTTCCAATTTCAAATTGAAACCTTTTTTCTTTTGATACCATTTTTGGTTACTGGTAAATTTTACCATTTTATATTAAATATGTCAATAATATTTCAGAAATATTTCAATAATATTTCATTGATAATTTTCGACAAAATTCCAGTTAACAAAAACGTCAAAATCATTTACATTATTAAAACAAATTTAAAATTTAACTTACAAAATTTATTTTATAGAAATTACAAAAATGTATAATTTTATATAATCTGTAAATAATTAAATTAAAGAAAAATTTAGAAAAAAAGTTTATTGGAGGTAACTTATGAAAAAATTCTTAAAACTTATGAAAAATCCCAAATTAAAAATTTCATTAATATTAAGTTTATTATTATTTTTATATACAAGCATTTGTGCAATTTCTTATGCAGAAACAACCTCTTCCGATATTGCAGAAAGTGTATTTAGACTTCATGTAATTGCCAATAGCGATTCTACAGAAGATCAAAACCTAAAATATAAAGTTCGTGATAGTCTACTAAATTATATGAATAACATTTGTAGCAACTGTGCCTCAAAACAAGAAGCTATAGAAATCGTAAAAGAACATCAAGAAGAATTTAAGCAAGTAGCTTTAAACACAATTTATGAACAAGGATATTCATACAACGTAAATATAGAAATTGGTAATTTTGAATTTCCAACAAAACATTATGGTGATATATCTCTTCCTGCCGGATTTTATGATGCTTTAAAAGTAGAAATTGGAGAAGCAAAAGGTCAAAATTGGTGGTGTGTAATGTTCCCTTCTCTATGTTTTGTTGATATTTCATCTGGCGTTGTTCCAGACGAATCAAAAGAAGATTTACAAAACGTACTATCAGACGAAGAATATTCACTTATATCTGATTCTTCAGATTATGGAATTCAATTTAAATTTAAGCTATTAGAATTCTTTACAAATTCTGGTATATTCACAGCAAAAAATTAATAACAGACATCTTTTAAAAATCATTATATAACAGTTATTATTTAAATTATAACAATATAAAACTTATAATATTTCAATACATTATTATCCTATGAATAATAACCCACTAATTTATATATTTTAATGTATCTACTTGCAATACTTCCTACTTTATGTTATATTTTAGAAAAAACATAATTCATGTACACAATTTAGGGGGAATATAATTGGAAAAATTAGTAATAACAGGACCTACTCCTCTAAAAGGAGAAGTAGAAATAAATGGTGCAAAAAACGCAGCTGTAGCAATATTACCAGCTACACTTTTAATAGATGGTATTTGTACAATTAATAATTTACCAAACATTAGTGATGTACAAATATCTTGCCAAATCTTAGAAGAACTTGGTGCAAAAATAACTTGGAATAATCCAAATGAAATCACAATAGATACACGAGAAATAAAAACAACTAAAGCGCCTTTAGATTTAACAAGTAAATTCAGAGCATCTTATTATTTAATTGGAAGTATGCTTGGTAGAATGGGAGAAGTTGAAGTTGGAATGCCTGGTGGGTGTAAGCTAGGAGCAAGACCTATTGATCAACACATTAAAGGATTTGAATTATTAGGAACAAACGTAGAAGTTGGAAAAGGTACTATTCATGCAAAAGCTAAATGTTTAACAGGAACATCTATATATATGGATATTGTATCTGTTGGAGCAACTATAAATATAATGTTAGCAGCAGTTTTAGCAAAAGGAACAACAATCATTGATAATGCTGCAAAAGAACCTCATATAGTTGATGTTGCAAACTTTTTAAACACTATGGGAGCAGATATAAGAGGCGCTGGAACAGATGTAATTAAAATAAACGGTGTTGAAAAATTACATGGAGATGCTACTTATTCAGTAGTTCCAGACCAAATAGAAGCCGGTACATTTATGTTAGCAGCAATTGCCTCAAAAGGAGACTTGTTAATTAAAAACTGTATAACAAAACACTTAGATTCAATAACAGCTAAAATATTAGAAATTGGTGGAAATGTCGAAGATTTTGGTGATAGTATTCACGTATGGTATACAAAAAGACCCAATAAAGCAAATATAAAAACCTTACCTTACCCTGGATTTCCAACAGATCTACAACCTCAAATGGGAGTTGTTCTATGTACTGCAAATGGTACAAGCATAATAAATGAAAGTATTTGGGAATCAAGATTCCAATATACAGAAGAACTAAACAAAATGGGAGCAAAAATAACAGCTCAAGGTAAAACAGCAATATTTGAAGGTGTTGACGAATTATTTGGCGCACCAGTATATTCTTCAGATTTAAGAGCCGGAGCAGCACTTATAATAGCTGGTGTATCTGCAAACGGTGTTACAGAAGTTTATAATCTAAATCATATTGATAGAGGATATGAACATATTGAAGATAAATTTAGAAAAATTGGTGCAAATATTAAAAGAATAAAAGAATAAAAGAATAAAAACAAATTTGAAAAATCAAAATAAATATCAAAGGAAGAAAAACAAAATGTTTAATTTTTGCAGTTTATATAGTGGAAGTAGTGGAAACAGTCTATTTGTAGAATCCGAAAATACAAAACTATTAGTAGATGCTGGTATCAGCAGTAAAAAAATAGAAACAGCTTTAACAAATTTAGAAATAGACCCAAGCTCTATTAATGGAATATTAATTACCCATGAACATTCTGACCATGTACAAGGTTTAGGAACATTTGCAAAAAAATTCAATTTACCTGTATATGTAAATCAAAAAACATTAGATGCAATGCCGAATCAAAAAGATAAAATATCAGAAAAAAATATTAAAATTATTAAAAATGAGGAAAAATTTGAAATTGGAGATTTAAAAATTAAACCTTTTTCGATTCCTCATGATGCTGCTAATCCATGTGGTTTTAATATTATACATGATAATAAAAAAATAAGTATTGCAACAGACATTGGACATATGACAAATGGAATTATAAAAAATTTAGAAGATAGTATCTTTATTATGTTAGAGGCAAACTATGATCCTGAAGTACTAAAATTTTCTAAATATCCTTACATATTAAAAAGTAGAATCGCTGGTCCAACAGGACATCTACCAAACGAGATAGCAGGAAAAACAATTGCACACTTACTTAATTCTGGATTACAACAAGCAATTTTGGGACATTTAAGCAAAGAAAGCAATTTTCCAGAACTAGCCTATAAAACAGTAATTGATGAAGTTATTTCAAGTAATTATGATGAAAATTCATTAAAATTAAGTGTAGCTAGCAGAGATATTCCTGGAAACAAAATTATTATATAATATTTTATAAATTGCATATCTTTATATGCAATTTTATTATATATATTAATTTGCTTATTATTATAATAGCTTAAAATATTATATATTCTATAACAAGAAAGGTTTTGATATATATGTTAACAATAAATATAATTTGTATTGGAAAAATAAAAGAAGTATTTTTTAGAGATGCAATATCAGAATATAGCAAAAGACTATCTAAATATTGTAAATTAAATATTCAAGAATTACCAGATGAAAAAATACCAGAAAAAATAAATGATACAATTATAAATGAAATTAAAACAAAAGAATGCAATAATATCATAAATCATATAAAAAAAGATTCTTATATTATTTGTCTTGACTTAAAAGGTAAAGAATTATCTTCTGAAGAACTTTCTAAAAAAATTGATAATATCTCTATGACATCTAGTAATATAACTTTTATAATTGGCGGATCACTTGGATTAAATGAAAATATCTTAAAATTAGCAAATGAAAAAATTTGCTTTTCAAAACTTACCTTTCCACATCAATTAATAAGAATATTTTTACTTGAACAACTCTTTCGTAGTTTTAAAATATCAAATGGAGAAACTTATCATAGATAATTTATCATTTATAAAATTTGTAGAGGAAATATAACGAATTAAACTAATATAGAATAAATTGTGGGACAAAAAGACTATAATAAAATTAAATTCATATTTTTTGGGGGCTTTATTTCCTCTACAAAATTAAAAACAAAATATATTAATATTTTTATAATTTAAAAATATTATTTTATTTATATTTACTATCTTTAAAATAAATTAAAAAAACATAAAAAATTAAAAAGATATAAAAATATAAAT
>FR884503.1:9098-9908 GCA_000435535.1 Clostridium sp. CAG:575
TTTTAAAATAATAATTGACAATATTTTAATTATTATTTTTTTTACGAAAAAAAATATTGAAACAAATAGTAAAAAATTAAATAACATTTAACCTCCTACAAAAAAAGTATATTCGTATTATAAAACACTTTCCATAAAAAGTCAACAAGAAAATTACGACAAAAAACGACATTCAGATACCTGTCCATTCAAATACACAATGTATTTTCATCTAATAAAAACATTTATAATTAAAAAATCTTACAAATTATAATACTTGTAATAATACCAACAAAATCAGCTGTTAATGCAGCCCACAACACAAATCTAGTCTTTTTTATTCCAACACTACTAGTATACACAGCTATTGTATATACTGTTGTTTCAGTTGAACCCATAATAACAGAAGCAATTAACCCAATATTACTATCAACACCAAAATTTTTCATAATATCAGTTGCAATAGCTATAGACGCACTTCCAGAAATAGGTCTTATTAATGCTAATGGCAGTATTTCTGTTGGAAAATTAAAAATATTAAAAATAGGAGTTAAAACTTTTACAAGAATTCCTATTATCCCTGAACTTCTCAAGGCACCAATTGCAACAAAAAGCCCTACTAAAGTTGGAAAAATATTAAAAACAACTTCTATTCCTTCCTTTGCACCATCCAAAAAAATATCAAATACTTTTTTTCTTTCTACCAATCCATAAATTATAATAATAACAATCATGAAAGGCATTGCTATATTAGAAAAAAATTCAACAAATTTCATAAGAACTCCTTTTTATTTTTTATTATTTATTTTTATTATTTTTTTATTATTTTTT
>FR884504.1 GCA_000435535.1 Clostridium sp. CAG:575
TTATAAAGAAAAAAGTAAGAAAATTTCTTACTTTTAATCTTCTTTTAATCTAATTGGTAAAATCATATAAACGTAGTCTTTATTTTCAACTGATTTTATTAAACATGGTGATATACTTGTACCAAATTCAACATATACTTCTTCATCATCTATTGATTTCAAACTATCAAGAAAATATTTTGGGTTAAATCCTGCTTCTAAATTTTTTCCTTCAGTTGAAACAAACAATTCTTCTTTAGCTTCTCCTGTTTGATTTGTACATGAAATTGTTACTTTACCTATATCAACTTTTACTTTTACTGGATATTTTTTTTCTTTTTCTACACTTGATGAAGATATTAAGCTTATTCTTTCAAATGAATTTTGTAAATTATTTTTATTTACTTTTATTCTAGTTTCCCAGTTTTCTGGAATAACATTTTTATAATTTAAAAATTCTCCATCTAAAATTCTTGTTACAATTTTACAATTGTCCATTTCAAATAATGCTTGATTTTTTGAAACTCCAATTTTTATAGGTTCAAAAGAATCTTGTAAAATTTTATTTACTTCATTTAGTGTTTTTCCAGGTATTACTGCACTAAAATCGTTAGTTTGTTTATTTAAGAATATACTTCTTAATGCTAATCTAAAACCATCTACAGCAACTATATTTAATTTATTATTTTGTATTTCAAATAAACATCCTGTAAATATTGGTCTATTTTCTTCTGTACTTACGGCGAATATTGTTTTTCTTATCATATTTTTTAAATTATTTTGTTCTATTTCTATTGAATTTTCAACTTCTATTTTTGGTAGTTCTGGAAATTCTTCAGGATTCATTGTTGCTAATTTATATAATGAACCTTCACATTCTATTTCTAATAAATTTTTATCATTTAGTGTTATATATATTTCTGTATCAGGTAATTTTCTTATTATTTCACTAAACATTATTGCATTTACTACTGTGCTTCCTTGTTCTTTTACATCACATTCCATTATATATTCAATACCTATTTCTAGGTCATAAGTAGTTAATTTTATTTCATTATCATTTGTTTGAATTAATATACCTTCTAATATTGGCATTGTGGTCTTAGAAGCTACACCTTTTACTACGGAATTAATAGCTTTTAAGATTTTGTCTTTGTAACAAACTATTTTCATTTTGCTCCTCCTTTATAAATAATATAATATTTTTAGTAGTATTAGTATTAGGTCATGTGGAAACTGTGGAAAACTATGTTGAAAGTTTATATCCCTAAAAAAACTCTTGTGCATAACTTGGTGGATAAAGTCGAATTTTTTCCACATTGCTATTTCTTGTTTGTGTAAAATTGTGTTATACACAATTTTTTAACACCTTATTAACAGGTACCATGTGGATATCTTATGCTTTACTTCCGTAAGAAGATTTAGACTTACTTTTTTCCAAACATAGATTTTTCCAAACATAAATTTAAAAATAAGAGTCAAATATTTGATATAATTATTTTTTTTCACTTGTAATTATGTTTTTCACACTTTCCACAATTAGTTTAGTACTATTTTTTTCTTTCATTTCTTTTGCAATTTTATTGTATCCATGCATTACTGTTGAGTGATCTCTATTTCCAAAAGCAGCACCTATTTGAGGAAAAGACATATTTGCAACTTCTCTACATAGATACATTGCAATTTGTCTTGGAAATGCTATATCATTAGATCTTTTACTCCCTGCTAAATCATCTTTGTCAATGCTAAAATATTTTGCGACAGTTTCTTTAATAAAATCATGAGAAATAACTTTTTCACTTTCATATTTGAATTCATTAATAATGTTTTCAGCTAATTCTATTGTAATTGGGCTATGTGTTAATGAAGCTCTTGCAACTATTTTATTAAAAACTCCTTCTAATTCTCTTATGTTAGAATCTATTTTAGTAGCTATATCAGATAGTATTGAGTCATCTATTATAATGTTTTCATCTTGAGCTTTTTTTCTTAAAATTGCTAAACGAGTTTCATAATCAGGGCAAGAAATATCGGCAAGTAATCCCCATTCAAATCTTGATTTTAATCTATCTTCTAAGAATTCTATATCTCTTGGTGGTTTATCACTTGATATTATAATTTGTTTTCCATCTTCTCTTAGAGTATTAAAAGTATGGAAAAATTCTTCCTGAACTCTGTCTTTTCCTGCTATGAATTGAATGTCATCAATTAATAAAGCGTCAATATTTCTGTATTTGTTTCTAAACATTTCTGTTTTATTATCCTTAATGGCATTAATTAGTTGATTTGTGAATTTTTCTGATGTAACATATAAAACATTAGATTTTGTGTTATTTTCTAATATTCTATTCCCAATTGCATGCATTAAGTGAGTTTTTCCTAATCCAACACCACCGTAAATGAATAATGGATTATAAGAATTTCCTGGTGCATTTCCTACTGCTAATGCTGCTGCGTGTGCAAATCTATTGTTATTTCCTACTACAAATGTTTCAAAAGTATATTTTGGATTTAATGTTGAGTGATTACTTTCTAATTCAGCATCAGAAACATCTGACTTTTTATCCGAAATGACATTGTTATCATCATCGTTTTCTGAAGACAAATCAATTACTGAAAAAGTCCAATCCTTGTTTGTTATGTACCTTAAAGTGTTAAATACTAGACTGTTAAATTTATTTTCAATAAAATCTTTTTGATATTCAGAAACAGCTGTAAAAGTGATATGGTCATTTTCTATACTTTTTATTCCTAATGGTAGTATCCAAGTTTCATATGATATTTTTGAAACTTCTGATTGTAACAATTCTTTGAATTTGCTTAAAAGTTCATCTTTATCAATAGTCATTCTTCTCTTCCTTTCCAACAAAACTTATCCACACAATTATCCACAACTGTTGATAAGTTTGTAAAAATTTTGTAAAAAAAATAAAAAAATTGCGAACAGATTTTTACTTAATATTTCAACAAAAATTATTATTTTTTTTTGTAATTCATATAATAGCAAATTTTTTCTAAAGAAGTCAATAGGATTGTGGAAAAAAATTTTTGAAATGTGGATAAATTTGTAAAAATGTGTGGATAAATACGTTTTATTACAAATTTATTACAAAAGATTTGATTTTATATGTTTACATAAGCTTAAAAAATACTTTTTTAAAAAAATACTTGACAAGATAAACTACTTTACTGTATAATCGATATACTTATTAGTTTGTGTAAATTTTCCAATAAGGAATTTAATAAAGAATGAGCAGTAGGAGGTGCTATAATGAAAAGAACATTTCAACCAAAAAATAGACAAGAAAAAAGAGAACATGGATTTATGAAAAGAATGAAAACTAGAGCTGGCAGAAACGTTTTAAAAGCTAGAAGAGCTAAAGGTAGAAAAAAATTAAGTGCTTAGTATTTATATATTCATGCCTAGTTTTATGAAGTGATTTATAAGAGAAGATGGCAAGAGATTTTTATTTTCTTGCCATTTTCTGTCATTTATACTAGAAAATTATTTATTTTTTTCTTTTGATTCTGCTTAGAGGGGAAGAAAAATTAATGAAAAAAACAAAAATGTTAAAGAAAAATTATGAATTTAAAAATGTTTTAACAAAGGGAAAATATTATTCAGGAAGGTATATAGAGGCTTTTATTAGAGATAATAACAAAAATTATAATTTGTTAGGGTTAGCAATTAGCACAAAAATAGGAAAAGCTTTTAAAAGAAATTATATAAAAAGATTATTAAGAGAATCTTATAAAATTAATGAAGATGTATTAAAATCTGGAAAAAGTATGGTTTTTTTGTGGAAAAAGAATGTTGATACATGTTATGCTAATTTTGGTAATATACAAACTGACATGAATTTGATATTTGATAAAGCAGATTTGAAAATTGATAATGTTGATTAAAATATAAGCATGTGTTGATAGAAAGGAATGTCAAAAAGTGAAAAAATTATTTATTAATGTCATTAATTTTTAT
Source organism: Clostridium sp. CAG:575 (assembly GCA_000435535.1). Lineage (GTDB taxonomy): Bacteria > Bacillota > Clostridia > TANB77 > CAG-508 > CAG-269. The sequence continues at coordinate 3,959 of FR884504.1, forward strand.
CAAAAACATATATCTGTGTGGTTGCAGAGTAAAAATATAAATTGTAAATTTTATCCAACTTGTTCAGAATATGCAAAACAAGCAATAGAAAAGTATGGGGTAATAAAAGGTACAATTTTAGGAATTTATAGAATTTTAAGATGTAATCCTTTCTCAAAAGGAGGATATGATCCGCTAAAATGAGCTAGGAGGAATGTAAATGTTTCAATTTTTTGCAAATATTTTTGGATATTTGTTAGATTTTATAAATAATTTAGTTGGAAATTATGGATTAGCAATAATTTTGTTTACTGTAGTTATAAAACTATTAATGTTGCCTCTGTCAATAAAGCAACAAAAAACTATGAAAAAGACGGCTAAGATTCAGGAACAACTTAAAATTATTCAGTTTAAGTATAAAAATGATCCTGAAAAACTTAATAGAGAGACAATGGAATTATACAAAAAAGAAAATATGAGTCCATTTAGTGGATGCTTAAGTGTAATAATGCAGTTTATATTATTAATTTCAATTTTTTATATGGTTCGTTATCCATTAACATATATGGAAAGAGTTGATAAAGATCAAATTAATACATATATACAACAAATGAAAGATGATGGAAAGACTGTTAGTGAAGCTTATTCAGAAATTGATGTAGTCAGAGAAATAGAATATTTAAGAGACAAATTTCCTGAAGATGAAAAGCTAAAAGAAATTAATTTAAATATGAATTTCTTTGGTTTAGATTTAAGTAAAATACCACAACAAAATTTAAGTGATTGGACAGTTTATATTATTCCAATTTTATATATTATATCTACTTTTATTTCTATGAGAATTACAACATCAATGCAGAAGAAATCTAAGGAAAATAAAGATGTAATTGATATAACTGAAGAAAAACAGGAGGAAAAGAGTGAGATGGAAGATGCAATGGAACAATCAAACAAAATGATGTCTTGGATGATGCCAATTATGTCTGTTTCAATATCACTTGTTGCTCCTTTGGGACTTGCTTTATATTGGTTAGTAAATAATGTTTTAATGATTGCAGAAAGATTAGTTTTGGATAAAATTGTTAAAGAATAAAGGCTTTACATAGAATTAATAAAACGAAAGGGATGTAATTATGGAAAAAAGTATTATAGCAGAAGGGAAAACTACTAATGAGGCTATAGAAAATGGACTAAAACAATTAAATGTATCAAAAAACATGGTTGATATAAAGGTTTTAGAAAATGAGGAAAAAAGAAGTTTTTTTAGTATATTAGCACCAAGAATAGTTAAAGTTCAAATTACTCTTAAAGAAAAAGAGGGTTTTTCTGAGAAAAAGGTAAGAAAAGAAATTGAATTAGCTGAAGAAGAATTAAAAAAAGCTGAACAAAATTTGACAAAATTTTTAGATGATTTTATAGAAAAAATAGATTCAAATATACAGTATACTATTGAAAAATCAAACTTTGGGTTAAATGTAAACATAAAAAATGGAGAATCAGGATTTTTAATAGGATATAGAGGAGAAACATTATATGCTTTTCAGAATATTTTATCTTCAGTTGCTGGAAAAGGTATAGAGAATAGGGTTCGTATTATATTAGATGTTGAAGGATATAAAGAAAAAAGAGAAAAAACACTAGAAGAATTAGCAGAAAAAATTGCTAAAACAGTAATAAAAACTAAAAAATCTATTACTTTAGAGCCAATGCAAGCTTATGAAAGAAAAATAATTCATTCTAAATTACAAAATAATGAATTTGTTGAAACGAGAAGCATTGGTGAAGAGCCTAGAAGAAAAGTAGTTGTTTCTTTAAAAAGAAAATAATTTAATAGAAATTTGAGGTCAAAGGTCAGATTTTTACTTATTTATAAGTAATTTTCTATCTTTGATTTTTTTTTATTTAAAAAATTGTAAAAAAATCTTTTAAAAAGTTCATAATGTGGTAAAATGTTATAGATATTTAAAATTATAAGGAGAAAAAATATGAGTGTTATAGCTTCTATTTCTACGGCTCCACGGAATTGGTGGAATTGGAATAGTTAGAATGAGTGGAACAAAATGCTTTGAAGTGTTAGATAAAATTTTTAAACCAAAAAAGCAGGAAAAAATAGAAAATATTAAGGGATATACTTTGAAATATGGTCATATTGTTGAAAATACTGAAATAGTGGATGAAGTTTTAGTTTCTTATTTTAAGGCTCCAAAAAGTTATACAGCTGAGAATATGTGCGAAATTAATACACATGGAGGAAATGTTATAGTCAGAAAAATATTAGATTTATGTTTAAAAAATGGAGCAGAACTTGCGGAACCAGGGGAATTTACTAAAAGAGCATTTTTAAATGGAAGAATAGATTTGTCACAGGCTGAATCCGTAATAGATGTAATAGATGCGAAATCAGAGAAAGAAGCAAAAGCTGGAATAAAACAATTAGAAGGAGCATTATCTAAAAAAATTAATGAGATAAAGCAAGAAATAATGGATGTTATGATTAATATAGATGTTAGTATTGATTATCCTGAATATGATGTAGATGATGTGACTAATAGTCAAATATTAGATATGCTAGATAGTGTTTGTATAAAATTAGAAAAATTAGAGAAGAGTTTTGATAACGGAAAAATTGTCAAAGAAGGTATAAAAACAGCAATTATTGGTAAACCAAATGCAGGAAAATCATCACTATTGAATGCAATTTTAAAAGAAGATAGAGCAATTGTAACTGAATATGCAGGAACAACAAGAGATACAATAGAAGAGTTTGCGACTGTAGAAGGTATTCCTTTAAAATTAATAGATACAGCTGGAATAAGAAATGCAAATGATGAAGTTGAAAAAATAGGGATAGCTAAATCTAGGGAAATAGCAAAAGAAGCAGATTTAATTATTGCAATATTTGATTCATCTTGTGAATTAACAGAAGAAGATATGGAAATTTTAGATATAATAAAAGGAAAAAAAGCAATAGTTGTGCTTAATAAAATGGATTTAAGTAGCAAAATAAACGAAAAGATGGAGTGTTTTAAAGAATTTTCAGAAAATATTGTAAAAATATCAGCTTTAAATCAAGACGGATTAGAAAATTTATATGAGTTAATTTCTAAAATGTTTAATTTAAATCAAATAAACTTTGATAATGATATTATAATTACAAATTTAAGACATAAAAATCTGATAACAAAGGCATTAGAAAATGTTAAAAAAGCAAAAGAAAATACTTTAAATAATATGCCTATAGATATTATAGCTATTTTTATAAAAGATATTTTAGAAGATTTAGGAAGCATAACGGGTGAATTTGTAACTGATGATATTATAAATGAAATTTTTGCCAAATTCTGTTTAGGAAAATAAT
>FR884505.1 GCA_000435535.1 Clostridium sp. CAG:575
GTATGTTAGAAAAAAATAGTTTAGTACCTTATGTTATTGAGCAAACAAGTAAAGGAGAAAGATCATATGATATTTTCTCACGTTTATTAAAAGATAGAATTATATTCTTAGGAGAAGATGTAAATCCAGCATCAGCAAGTTTAGTTATAGCACAATTATTGTTTTTAGAGTCAGAAGACCCAGAAAAAGAAATATCATTATATATCAATTCACCAGGAGGATCTATTACAGATGGAATGGGAATTGTTGATACAATGAATTATATAAAATGTCCAGTTTCAACAATTTGTGTTGGATTAGCAGCAAGCTTTGGAGCTGTTTTATTAGCAAATGGAGAAAAAGGAAAAAGATTTGCAACACCAAATTCAGAAATCTTAATTCACCAACCATTAATTGGAGGTCAAGGTGGAGGAATTTCAGGTCAAGCAACTGAAATTAAAATTCATGCAGACCATATGATAAGAACAAGAGCAAAATTAAATAAATTATTAAGTGAAAAAACAGGTCAATCAATAGAAACAATAGAAAGAGATACAGAAAGAGATCATTATATGACAGCTCAAGAAGCTTTAGAATATGGGCTAATTGATGGAATAATGGATAAAAGAATGTAATTTTAAATAAAGGGAGTTAAGAGTAAAAAGGAGTTAGGTTATGGCTAAAAACGATGTGCCAAAAAGTGTAAGATGTTCATTTTGTGGAAAATCACAAGAAAGTGTAAAGAAAATAGTAGCTGGTCCAGGTGTATACATTTGTGATGAATGTGTAGACTTATGTACAAGTATTATAGAAGCAGAAAAATATGAAGATGAAGAAGTAGGATATACTTTAAATGACTTAGATAAAATTCCAAGTCCAAAAGAAATAAAAGAAATATTAGATGAATATGTAATTGGTCAAGATGAGGCAAAAAGAGCTTTGTCAGTTGCAGTATACAATCATTATAAAAGAATTGCACATGAAGAAAATGCAAAAAATGATGATGTAGAAATTCAAAAAAGTAATATTTTGTTATTAGGACCAACAGGATGTGGAAAAACATTACTTGCAAGAACACTAGCAAAAATATTAAATGTACCATTTGCAATAGCAGATGCAACAACATTAACAGAGGCAGGATATGTAGGAGAAGATGTTGAAAATATTTTATTAAAATTAATTCAAGCTGCAGATGGAGATATTCAAAAAGCAGAAAAAGGAATTGTATATATTGATGAAATAGATAAAATAACAAGAAAATCTGAAAATTTATCAATTACTAGAGATGTTAGTGGAGAAGGTGTGCAACAAGCATTATTAAAAATAGTTGAAGGAACAATTGCATCAGTACCACCACAAGGTGGAAGAAAACATCCAAACCAAGAAATGATACAAATAAATACAGAAAACATTTTATTTATTTGTGGAGGAGCATTTGAAGGATTAGAAAATATAATAAAAGAAAGAACTGGAAAAAAATCAATTGGATTTGGTGCAACAATACAAAATCCAAAAGAAGTTAGTAAATATGAGGTTTTTCAACAATTATCTCCACAAGATTTATTAAAATTTGGATTAATTCCAGAATTTATAGGAAGATTACCAATAATTGCTACACTTAGAGATTTAGACAGAGAAGCTCTTATAAAAATAGCAACAGAACCAAAAAATGCTTTAGTAAAACAATATCAAAAATTATTAGAAATGGACGATGTTGAACTTGAATTTAGCCAAGAAGCATTAGAAGCAATTGTTGATAAAGCAATTGAAAGAAAAACTGGAGCAAGAGGACTTCGTTCTATAATTGAAGAAATTATGAGAGACATTATGTTTGAAATTCCATCTATTCCAAATGTTCAAAAATGTATTATTACAAAGGAAACTGTATTAGATGGAAGTAAACCAGAAATTGTCTTATCTGAAAAAGTGGCTGAAAATGGCACTGATATGAAAAAAGCAAAAACAAAAAGACATATGCCTGAAAAGAAAAATAAAGAAACAGCATAGAACAATGGAAACGGGACATTGGGGACGTAGAGAATTTGTTCCATAATTTTGTAGAAATAAGTCGAAAAATTACGAACAAAACAATAGAACTATATTAAATAATTTTGAATTATTTTGAATATAGTAGTATGTTATATAAAAATAATATTCAAAAATAAATCATTAATAAAGAAAATCATGCAATTTATAAGCATGATTTTTTTGATTTTTAATATGTTAACCTTGACAAACAATGTATAAGAGAGTATAATGTTAACCGTAGTTAACAAAAATAAAAAGGAGAAAAAATATGATATCAAAGTCATCAGAGGAATACTTAAAGACAATGTATATATTAAAACAACAAAATGGGAATATACGAGTAACTGATATAGCAAAAAAAATGAACTGTACAAAGCCAAGTGTAAACAAGGCAGTATATAATTTGAAAGACAGTGGATTGTTAAATTATGAATCATATGGGACAATAGAATTAACAGAAAGAGGAGAAAACTTAGCAAAAAAAATATTAGAAGCATATGATATTGTTTATGTATTTTTAAAAGATGTATTAAATATAGAAGAAGATGAAGCAAAAAGCGAAGCAGAAAAAATAAAATTAGCAATAACTGATAAAACAATAAATAAATTGGCAAAATATGTACATAAAGAGCTAGGATTAACAAATTTAGATTGTGATTATGATATAAATAAAGAAAAATGTAGATGTTGTGCACGTAGAACAAATAAAATTATCAACTAAAATAAAAACAATAAAAAGGAATAAAACTATTAAACAATGAAAGAGAGGATTTTATAAATTATGAGTAATTTATTAGAAATAAAAAATTTACATGTAAATGCAGGAGAAAAAGAAATACTAAAGGGAATAGATTTAAATATAAAAAAAGGAGAAATTCATGTAATAATGGGACCAAATGGTTCTGGAAAAACGACAACAGCAAATGCAATTTTAAACAATCCAGAATATACAAAAACAACTGGAGCAATAATATTTGATGGTGAAAATATTACAGAATCAAGAACTGATGAAATTGCAAGAAAAGGAATATTTATGTCATTCCAATTACCAGAAGAAATTCCTGGAGTTTCAGTTACAAATTTCTTGAAATATGCAAAAAATAAAATCACAGGAGAACCTGTTAAAATATTTCAGTTTAAAGATGAACTAAAAAAATATATGGAAGAATTAAATATGAATCCTAAAAACATGGAAAGAAGTTTAAATGTTGGATTTTCAGGTGGAGAAAAAAAGAAAAATGAAATTTTACAAATGCTAGTTTTAAATCCAAAACTTGCAATTCTTGATGAAACAGATTCAGGACTTGATGTTGATGCAATAAAGACTGTTTCAAAAGGTATAGAGATAAAGACTGTTTCAAAAGGCATAGAGATGTTTAAAAATGAAAATAATGCTGTTTTAATTATTACTCATAATACTAAAATTTTACACAGTTTAAAAGTAGATTATGTTCATGTTTTAGTTAATGGAAAAATTGTTAAAACAGGTGGACAAGAATTGGCTTCAGAGATTGAAGAAAATGGATATGCTCAATATAAATAAAAAACCAATGGGGACGTGTTTAAAATGGTTGAAAGTTATAAAATTTGAACCAAAAAAAGAACGTCCCCAATGGTTGAACGAAGGGAAAACTAAAAAATGTCAAAAACAAAGTTAGATGAAATAAATAGAAATATTTATGATATAAAAAATAAAGATGAATATGATTTCAAAATAAAAAAAGGTTTAACACCAGAAATAATAGAAGAAATATCAAGACAAAAAAATGACCCAGACTGGATGAGGAAATTCAGATTAAAAGCATTAGAAGTATATAACAACTTAAAAATGCCAACATGGGGACCAGATTTGTCAGAATTAAATATGGATGAAATTGCAACATATGTAAGACCAAAGTCAAAATTAGAGATGCCAACATGGGGACCAGATTTATCAGAATTAAATATGGACGAAATTGCAACATATGTAAGACCAAAGTCAAAATTAAATAGTTCTTGGGAAGATGTTCCAGAAGATATAAAAAATACGTTTGACAAGTTGGGAATACCAGAAGCAGAGAAATCATCACTTGCTGGTGTTGGAGCACAATATGATTCAGAAGTTGTTTATCATAGTATGAAAGAAGATTTAATAAAACAAGGTGTAATTTATACAGACATGGAAACTGCTGTAAGAGAATATCCAGAACTAGTAAAATCACATTTTATGAAATGTGTACCAGTAAATGACCACAAATTTGTTGCATTACACGGAGCAGTATGGTCAGGAGGGTCATTTGTATATGTACCAAAAGGAGTAAAAGTAGATATTCCATTACAGTCATACTTCAGGCTAAATTCACCAGAATCAGGACAATTTGAACATACATTGATAATTGTAGAAGAAGGAGCAAGCCTACACTTTATAGAAGGGTGTTCAGCACCAAAATACAACAAAGTAAATCTACATGCTGGATGTGTTGAATTGTATGTGGCAGATAATGCTTATTTAAGATATTCAACAATAGAAAACTGGTCAAAAAATATGTTAAACCTAAATACAAAAAAAGCAATAGTAGGAAAAAATGCTAAAATGGATTGGGTATCAGGTTCTTTTGGATCAAAAATATCAATGTTATATCCAATGAGCATATTAAATGGAGAAGGTGCAAAAACAGAGTTTACAGGAATATCATTTGCAGGTGGAGGACAAAATCTAGACAATGGATTTAAAGTAATTCACAACGCACCAAATACATCAAGTGTAGTAAATGCAAAATCAATATCAAAAAATGGTGGAAAATGCACATATAGAAGCTTAGTAAGAATAAATGAAAATGCAAAAAATTCAAAGTCATCAGTATCATGTGAGTCACTAATGTTAGATGACATATCAATTTCAGACACAATACCAACAAATGACATAAGAACAGATGAAGTTGAATTTTCACACGAAGCTAAAATTGGTAAAATAAGTGATAAAACAATATTCTATTTAATGAGCAGGGGATTATCAGAAGAAGATGCAAAGGCTATGATAGTAAGAGGTTTTGCTCATCCAATAGCTAAAGAGTTGCCAGTAGAATATGCAGTTGAAATGAATAATCTTATTAACTTAGAATTAGAGGGAGCAATTGGATAAATTAAAAAGAATGCCTAGAAAGAACTTCTAGACATTCCGAAAAACGTTTTTAGCAATAATGATGAAATATTGACCATGAAATTATACCAGTAATGATGAATATTATACCTAAAATTGTAAGTATAACTACAATAATAGAAGATATATTCATTGCAATATTTTCAACTGATAGTATAATTAGAAAACCAATAATCATTAACAAAATTGCTGCACATTGCCGAAATAGTTTTCGACAAATTCGTTTTTTACGCATTTTATTCATATATTGAACCTCCCTAAAAAATAGATACATAAAGTATAGCATATGAATACAATAAAATCAATGAAAGGACTAATATTGATGGAAAATTTAAAATTAAATGAAACACCAATTAGAACAGCAAAAAACTTTAAAATCAATAATATAAAACTAGAAAATATTGAAATTCCAGAAGTTATACCAGAATTTGAAAATGTAACAATAATTGGTGATACATCTAAAATAGATATAGAGCAAAATACTATTAATACAGATACAAATTTAATTTTTGGTTTAAGTGAGGAACTTACAAATCAAGTAAAAATGCAAGCTAAGCAAAAAATAAAATTAAATATCAATGGTGCTCAAAATGAAGAAACAGAATTAGTAGAAAAAGTAGAAGCGAAAATAGATTTTAAATTTGATGATGAAAATTCTGTATTAATAGATAACATAGAAATTACTGCAAATGAAAACACAAAATCAACAGTAATAATAAAATATACTTCAAATCAAGAAAGTGAAAATTATCACAATGGAATAATAAAGGCAAAAGCAGAAAAAGGTTCAGAATTAAATATTATATTAATTAATTTAATGAACACAAAATCAAATAATTTTTTAGCAATTGAAAATAATTTTGAAGAAAATGCAAAAATCAATTATACAATTGTAGATTTTGGTGGAAAACACAGCATTACAAATTATTATTCTAATTTACAAGGAGATAGCTGTGACAATCAACTAAACACAATTTATTTAGGAAAAGAAAATCAAATTTTTGACTTAAATTACATTGGTGAATTAAGAGGTAGAAAATCTAATATTGATATAGAAGTTCAAGGAGCTTTAAAAGATACAGCTAAGAAACATTTTAAAGGAACAATTGATTTCAAAAAAGGTTGCAAAAAGGCTACTGGAAATGAAAACGAAGCTTGTATGTTATTATCAGATACAGCAAAATCAATAGCTTTACCAATGCTACTTTGCTCTGAAGAAGAAGTTGAAGGCAACCATTCAAGTTCAGCTGGAAAAATTGGTGAAAAAGAATTATTCTATATTATGAGTAGAGGTTTTGAACTTAAAGAGGCTATGAAGCTGATGGTTAGGGCAAGATTTAATCAGATATTAGAGAAAATTGAAAAAGAAGAATTGAGAGAAGAAATTTTACGAGAAATTGATAAAAGACTAGATTAATATAAAATAAAAATAGGAGAAAACTATGGATATACAACAAATAAAAAAAGATTTTCCACTACTAGAAAATGAAAACATAACATATCTAGACAGTGGAGCAACAACACAAAAACCAATACAAGTAATAAAAACAGTAGAAGAATTCTACAAAAAATACAACGCAAATCCACACAGAGGAGCATATTCATTAAGTGTAGAAGCTACTGAACAATATGAAAACACGAGAACAAAAATTGCAAAATTCATAAATGCAAAACATAGAGAAGAAATAATATTCTCAAAAAATGCAACAGAAAGTTTGAATTTAATTGCATATTCGTATGGGTTGGACAACTTAAAAAAAGACGACGAAGTTGTAATTTCAATAATGGAACACCATTCAAATTTAGTACCTTGGCAAAAAATGACAAAGCAAACAGGTAGTAAACTAAATTATATGTACACTAACGAAAACTATGAAATTACAGATGAAGAAATAGAAAGCAAAATTACAGATAAAACAAAAATCGTCGGAATTACACATGTTTCAAATGTTTTAGGAACAATAAATAATGTAAAGAAAATAATCAAATATTCACATAAAAAAGGTGCAATAGTAATAGTTGATGCATCACAAAGCATACCACATATGAAAATTGATGTTCAAGATTTAGATGCTGATTTTTTAGTATTTTCAGGACATAAAATGCTTGCACCACTTGGAATAGGTGTGTTATATGGAAAAAGAGAAATACTAAATAAAATGACTCCATTTTTAATGGGTGGGGACATGATAGAATATGTTTACGAACAAGAAACAACATTTGCACCACTTCCAAATAAATTTGAAGCAGGTACACAAAATGTTGAAGGTGTAATTGGCTTAGGTGCTGCAATTGATTATATTGAAAACTTAGGATATGATAAAATACAAGAAATTGAACATGGAGTAATATCATATGCAAGACAAGAATTATCAAAATTAGATTATCTAACATTGTACATGACACCAAATGAAGAAAAGCATTCAAGTGTAATCTCATTCAATATTAAAGGAGTGCACCCACATGATGTTGCAAGTATTTTAGATTCTGAAGGTGTGTGTGTACGTTCTGGAAATCATTGTGCTCAACCACTTATGAGATTCTTGGGTATTGATTCTACTTGTAGAGCTAGTTTCTACATTTACAATACAAAAGAGGATGTGGATAAATTGGTTAAGGCACTTGATAAGGCGTATAATATGTTTAAAAATTATATAAAATAGGTGAAGTTTGAAAATGGAAGAATTATGTAGAAAATATCATTGTGTAATGGTAAATAGAGTGAAAAATAGCAACTTGACATTTGATTTTAGTATTTCTAATTTGAATGGAATATTTAGAATTGGTATTATTATTATGCCGATATTAGCAATTATAACTAAAAATTATAGATTTTTACTATTTGATGTATTTGCAGTAATTTATTTTATTATTGCAAAAATACAAAATCATGTAATAAATTTTAAGACAGGCTTTATTAGGTTTGAAGGTAATTCTATAATAAGGACAGTATCATACGGAGATCAAATTATTGATTGTACTAAAGGTATATTTATAAATATTTCTAGAAAGGAACATTTACATGTAAAATATGATAGTGATATAAATGAAAGAATGATGAATGCAATTTTTGATGAAAGAAATGTAACATATCAATTAACTGTAAGTTATAAAGATGAAAAAGAAATGAAGCATGAAATAGTTTTAGCTAGTACAACTTCTGATAATAGTGTAGAGGAATTTGAAAAATTTATTACAAATTTTTATTATGAAAAAGAATTAAAAGAGAATATTGAAAATACAACACAAAATACAATTAGATTTTGCATGTAAAAAGGAGAAATGATGGACGAGTTAGCAGATGTTTATAATGAATTAATAATGGAACACAGTATGAATTCATACAACAAAAAGAAATTAGAAAATGCAGATTACTGTGAAGTAGGACATAACCCAAATTGTGGAGACGAAATAACACTACAATTAAAATTAAACGGAAATAAAATAGAAGATATGGCATTTTCAGGACATGGATGTGCAATATCACAAGCATCAACATCAATAATGATAGATACATTAAAAGGTAAAACAATTGAAGAAGCAAAAGAAATTATAAACACATTTATAGAAATGATAAAAAGGGAAATAACAGATGAAGAAGAACTTAAAAAATTAGAAGATGCAATTGCTTTTAGAAATGTATCTAATATGCCAGCGAGAGTTAAATGTGCTCTTTTGGCTTGGCATACTATTGAAGATATGCTAAATAAAAATGATAGCACAGGAGCTGGAAATATAAATTGCTGTCATTAAAAATTAAATAAATAAGTAAAAATTTCCAAATAAAAATTGGAGGCAAAAATGGAAAACAAAAAAGTATTATTAGGAATGAGTGGAGGAGTTGATAGCTCAGTATCAGCCTTGCTTCTAAAAAAAGAAGGATATGAAGTAATAGGAACAACACTAGAACTATTTGCTGGAAGTAGTTGTTGTAATATAAACACATATATAGATGCAAAAAATGTATGTAACTCAATATGTGTACCACATTTTACATACAATTGTAAAGAAGAATTTAAAAACTTTGTAATAAATGATTTTATAGACTGCTATGCAAATTGTAAAACACCAAATCCATGTATTGAATGTAACAAATACATGAAATTTGGAATTATGTGGGAAAAAGCAAAAGAATTAGGGTGTAATTACATAGCAACAGGACATTATGCAAAAACTGAATATAGTGAAAAATATGGAAGATGGGTACTTAAAAAATCACAAGCAGGCAAAAAAGACCAAAGTTATGTATTGTGGAATATTCCAAAAGATTTAATAGAACATGTATTATTTCCATTAGCTGATTTTACAGATAAAGAACAAATAAGAGAAATTGCTAGAGAAAATAATTTGAAAGTTGCAAATAAACCAGATAGTGAAGATATTTGTTTTGTACCAGATGGAAATTATAAGAAATTTCTTGAAACCAATTCTGACATAAAACCAAAAAAAGGAAATATAGTAAATGCAAAATGTGAAATATTAGGGAAACATACAGGATTATACAATTACACAATAGGGCAAAGAAAAGGATTGGGAATATCATATAAAGTTCCACTATTTGTATTAGGATTTAACAAAGCTAAAAATGAAGTAATAGTAGGAGAAGAAAAAGAGTTATATAAAAAAGAGATTACAGTAACAGATATCAACTTATTATTAATTGATAAAATAGAAGAACCAATAGAAGTTGATGTAAAAACTAGGTACTCATCAAAAGTTGCCAAAGCTAAAATCAAGCAAGAAGGAGAAAATATCAAAGTAACATTTGATGAGCCACAAAGAGCAATTACACCAGGACAATCTGCTGTATTTTATGTGGATGATATTGTTTTGGGTGGTGGCAAAATTATTTAAAATACAGCACCCAAAACAAGAATTCCTAAATTATCTGCATAAATTGTATCAAATTGAGATAATGGTAAAGGATTTTCTCCAATTCCAGCTTCGATAGTGTATCCGTGGTAAGTTATAAGTTTGAATAAACCAATCTTTAAAACCAGCAAAGCTAGAATTATAAGGAACATCTGTAAGCAAATAGCCACTTGAATTTGCAAAATATTTACCAATTTTATATCCATTTGGAGGATTTATATTTTGAAAATTCCAATAAATTTCTTTACCTTGAGTATGATATGCAATTACTAAGTTAAAATTGTGAGATAATGTAAAATTATAGACTGATAATGATTCAGGCTCAGTTAATGGTGCATATCCGACAAAATCTCTAGGTGCAGGTTTATCAAAGCCTTGTGAATACTTTATTTCTTTAGCAATTTCCCAACCAGCAGGAAATTGCAGATTTAAATCCACACCATTTATATTGGCTTTCCAACCGATTTGTAAATGAGATATCTGGAAAATTATTTGCAATATTTTTAACTTGTAAAAATGCTTCAGAATTTGTATTAATATTTCCAGTAACTAAATCAACACCGTCAGGATTAACCATAGGCATAATATAGATAGAAACATCATTAAATAATTTATGAACAGAATAATTATAAAGTTTGCTATTACTTATATAAGAATCACAATAATTTTCTATGAATTTCATTAGAAGAATACTTGTAATCCATTCATTTGCATGATATGAAGCAGAGTAAAATACTTTCTTTTTTCCTTTACCTAGTTTAATTACATAAATATTTTTACCTAATACACTATTTCCAATAATTTGAACATTAATAAATGGAAAAGTAGAATTTAAAGTAATTAAATTTTGCCTCATTAAAAAATATGAATAAGGCTTATCTGTAGGAACAATATTCATTACAATTCAGACCCTTTCTTAAGGCATAATGGATTAGAAAGATGAAACATTTAGTATGCCTTCATTTTAAAAAATAAAGTTACAATTCAGTGATAAAATAAATTTATATATATTATGAACAATTATAAAAATTGTTGATAATTTATGTTTTATATAGTATAATAATAAAGTACATGGGGATGTATTGGTTTCGACATATTACCAGAAATATAGATAGCAAGTAGTGGATTCTCGTTGGCCACTTAAAAAACGAGAAATTAAAGATAAACGCTGATAATCAAGAATTAGCATACGCTGCCTAATTGCAGTGTCATCTTACTAAATAGCCTACTGGTTTAGATAAGGTGTCAATTAAAGTAGGAAACGAAGCTATTTTTGCTTTAGAAATAGTAGGTAATTTATAAAGCTATCGCTAGTTTTATCCTGTTTATCGGAGAAAAATAGAGGAAGATAATAGATAAAATAAACTTGTAGAAGTCTGTATGGAAAGTATTATGGACAGGAGTTCGATTCTCCTCATCTCCACCAATGATGTATCTGTTCGAACTAATAAAACAGATACATACAAAAATCAATCAGAAAAAAATCTGGTTGATTTTTTTTGTTGCTAAAAAACAATATTAAAATTATCCAAATGAAAGGATGGTGTTAAGACTGGTAATCATAGACCAGAATTTGAGAGATTAAAAGATGATATAAAAGCTAAAAGAATAAATACTATTGTTGCTTTAAAGTTGGATAGAATAACAAGAAGTATTTATGATTGGGAAAATTTAATGACATTTCTAGATGAAAACGATGCTTATTTGGATTGTGTAAATGATGAAATAAATACAACTAGTGCAAATGGTAAAATGATTTCAAGGTTATTAATGAGTGTTAGTCAAAATGAAATCGAAAGAACAAGTGAAAAAACTAAAGTAGGACTAGCTGGTGCGATTAAACAAGGTCATATTCCCCATATTGTTCTATTAGGTTATAAACACGAGAATAAAACTCTTGTAATAGATTATTCTACCAAAGACGTTGTTGTTAGAATAAAAGAAAAATTCAAGAAGTTATCAAAGAACATTAACTTACCTATATTTACAGAAAATAAAATGTCCTAAATGTAATCGTATTTTAGGTGGTAAAGCTACTACAAAAAAATGGAAAAACATACTTCTACTATTATTGCAATGATTGTAAAGTTCAATTTAAAGAAAATGTAATAAATGATGTAAAACAAGTTTTGAATCAGCTAGAATTAAATATAATGCCAAACAAAATCGTGATGACAGAAAAATTAAAAATTATTTTAAAAAAGTATGTGATTCTCAAAATGATATAGCTTGTGAAATTATAATAGAACTTGGAGATATGGATTTTTGGAATAATAAAGATAATGAATACAGGCCAAAAGTGGTTGATGTATATAATGAACAAGTAAAAGCTTTAATAAAAATTGTACTAGGGGAATGAAAAAGCAAGTTGGAAAAACTAAGCTATTTACAAAAACATTTTTTATAGAAAAACAAGATAAAATGAGAAATACTTGTATTACCTAAAAAGAGTTTAAAACAATTAGAAAAGAAAATAAGAAAACTTTAAAGCAAAAATAAAATATCCACCAAATGATAACTAAGAAAATATGTAAAACTACTGACAAATCAATAAAGCTATGATATAATATTATTTAGTTCGTAGCTATGCGATATAAATAGCATGTAACTTGTAATTCTCATATAACAATTGTAAGGAGGATATATTTATGAGACTTGGAAAAACTATTCTAGGATTAAAACTTGAATTGAAATCAAAGGTTAATTCTGAAACGGACAATGAAGAATATTACGAATCAGCCCCTTTATGTAAATATAATAAGAGTGCTTGCATTTGTAAACGTCAACTTAACGGAGGTCCTATAAAATGTTTTTATAAGAAAGGTCCTGAAAAATGTTGCTTTGAGAGAGAAGAACCGAAAGAAAGTTTAGAAAAATCTAAATCGTAACTGAAATTTTAGAAATTTGAGTTAGGGGAACTCCTTTATGGGGTTCCTTTAAAATTTAATCGGTCAATTGAAAAAGTAAATTCTAGTTACCGAGTAAATGCTATTTATAAGCAAAAATTTAATGCTAAAACATATAAAAATATTTATTTGACAGTTATAAAAAATCTGTAAAAATCATCTACACTGTAATAATATTTTTTACATAAAATAGCAAGTTATACTAAAAAATAAATATATTTTTAGCATTTTATTAAAAATAATTGAAAAAAGATATTAAATGTTGTAAAATAAGATCTATCAAATCGTTAGTACAGCGAGAAAACAAAAATGTACAGGTAGCATCTTAACATTTTAATAAAGTTAGGAGAACAGGAGGCAAATATGATTAAACATTTTGTACAGTATCAATATCATGCATTACAATCAGAATGCAATGGACTTGTAGAGAAAGAAATTTCTAGACGGAACCATGAAGAAGCTATGAAAAGAGTACCAGAAAATACATTTGGGTATCGTTTTTTTGATGTAGATATAAAAAAGCATACCAGTATAATTCTTCAAAGCGATTGGAAAAACGTATCTCCATGGTATTTTGATGGAACCCAAAAGACAATTGCAGATGTCGAAAAAGAATATGGTGGTAAGAGAATATATGATTTAATTATTCAGCTCATGAAAAACAATAAAAACAAGGTGGCTCTAGTTAATAAGTGGGGTCAAATAATTCCACTTAATGAGGGTGATAAAGTTATAACCTTCTAGTAGAATATTTTTTTTCAAATTAAAAGGCAGAAGTTAAAAACATAAGTTTTTAGCTTCTGCCTTTTAATTTGAAAAACAGCAAATAAATTAAGTTTGTCACTGAAAAGTAAGATATGATTTTACATAAGTTAATAGAAGTAAAATCAATTTCTAAAATTTCAATAAAATTACTTGTAAATTTATATATCTTGTTGTAAAATACCAATAAACAGTAAATAATACTAGGAGGAATAAAAATAATGAAATTTGTAACAGATGAAGAATCGAAAAAAGAATACAAAAAATTTTTAGAAGGGCATAAAAGATGTAACTTTCAACAATCATTGGAATGGGCAGAAATAAAAAAGCCAAACTGGATTCCAGAAGTAGTGCTTGCAGAAGATGAAGAAAAAAACATAATTGGATCATTATGTGTATGGATTAGAAAAATGCCAATCTTTGGAAATATAATGTATTCACCAAGAGGACCTGTATGTGATATACATGATATTTCTGTAATGAAACAATTAACAGATGGTGTGAAAGAATTAGCAAAAAAATATAATGCATTTGCAGTTAGAATAGAACCAGACATAGAAACAGATGATCAAGTATTTAGAGATGTTGTAACAAATTTAGGGTATAAAATCAAAGACGATGCAAAAGACTTTAAAGATGAAATACAACCAAGATTTGTATTCCGTTTAGATATAAAAGGAAAAACAGAAGAAGAGGTTATGGCTGGTTTTCATCAAAAATGGAGATATAATATAAGACTTGCAACTAAAAAAGGAGTTACTATAAAAGAGGGAACAAGAGAAGATTTAAAAGATTTCCATAAAATTATGGTAGAAACAGGAAAAAGAGATGGATTTATAACAAGACCATTAGAATACTTTGAAAAAATGTATGATAATATGGCACCAGACCATATGAAAGTATTATTAGCATATTATGATGGAAAGCCAATTTCAGGAGTAATACCAATTTTCTATGGAAATAAAACATGGTACTTATATGGAGCAAGTAGTAATGAACACAGAAATTTAATGCCAAATTATTTATTACAATGGGAAATGATAAAATTAGCAATATCAAGACATGATGACATTTACGATTTTCGCGGAGTATCAGGTGTTGTAGATGAAAATCATCCACAATATGGATTATATAGATTTAAAAAAGGATTCGGAGCAAAATTTACAGAATTTATTGGAGAAATTTATATTCCATTCAAACCAATACACTTTAGATTATATAAATTCTCAGAAAAAACATTTAGAACATTAAGACAAATAAAAAGAAATTTAAAGAAATAATATTACAAGGTTTGTCGCTAATAGACAGAGATATCCATAAAAAAATATTTTATATACCTGAGAGACAAAGGAGGAAATTTTGAAAGCAGTAGTAGTACAAAAAGAAGATTTAAGATATAATATAGAAAAAATAAAAGAGTTCGCAAAAACAAATATGCCAGATGACAATGGGAATAATGTAAAAATTATTGCTGTTGTAAAATGCAATGGTTATGGATTAGATATGGTTCAATATACAAAATTTTTGCATGATAATGGAATAGATTTTTTTGCTGTTTCTGATATAGAAGATGCCATCAAACTTAGAAAAGAAGGAATTGAAGACAAAATATTAATGCTTTCTTCTACTGCAATAGAACAAGAAGTAAAGGAATTAGTGGCAAATAATATCATAATTACAATAGGCTCAAAAGAAGCAGCAAAAGTTGCTGAAAAAGTTGGACAAGAATTAAACTGCAATATTAAAGCTCATTTAAAAATTGATACAGGATTTGGAAGATATGGTTTTGTATATACAAATGAGAATGAAATAATAGAAACAGTTAAAAACATGCAAAATGTTAAAATAGAAGGAACATTTTCTCATTTTTCTAATGCATATTATGATGATAAATATACTAAAACACAATTTGATAGATTTATAAACTGTGTAGCGACTTTAAAAGAAAATGGAATTAAAACAGGAATGTTACATATATGCAACACGTCTGCTTTTATAAAATTTCCAGAGATGCATTTAAATGCAGTTAGATTAGGTTCAGCATTTACAGGATTAATCGCATTTAAAAATTCATTAGGATTAAGAAAAATAGGTTATTTAAAGTCAAATGTTACAGAAATAAAAGAATTACCAGCAAAATTTAATGTGGGATATTCAAATATTTATGAAACAAAAAATAAAACAAGAGTTGCAATTATACCATGTGGATATATTGACGGTGTTAATGTTGAAGTTGGAAAAGACATGCTTAGACCAATTGATAAAATAAGATACTTAGTAGGAGATATAAAAGCACTTTTTAGAAAACAAGCCTTATATGTTAGTATAAACGGAAAAAAATGCCGTATTTTAGGTAGAGTTGGAACATATCATGTTACTGTTGATATAACTGGAAAAGATATTAAAATTGGAGATGAAGCCATTTTTAATACAAGTCCAAAATTTGTTGATAGTCATGTAAGAAGGGAGTGGAATTAATTGAAAAAACATCCACAAAATAAAGTAGAAGAAAAAGTAAACAATGTAGATAAACAAAAAAATGAAAATGAATTAAAAAGCAAAGGATTTTTTAAAACAATATGGTATTCTATAGATAAAATAGAGAAATATCCAGAGTTAGCAGCAGAAGGCTTTATAAAAGCAATTAGATATTTAGTAAAATTAATTGCAATACTTGCAATTATCATATCTGCAGTTAGTGTATACAAATCAAGTGCAGAATTTAAAGAAATAGCACAATATATTGATGAGAAAGCTCCAAACTTCACATATAAAGATAATGTATTAACAAGTGAAGAGGCAGAAGATGTAATAAGAAATGAAAGCGAAGAATTTGGAAAAGTTATAATAGATTTAAAAGTTACAGATGAAAATCAGATAGAAGCATATGTAAATGAGATTGGAAACGAAGAAAGTGGAATGGTTATTTTAAATAATCAGCTAATAATAAAACAAGGAACACAAGGAAATATTCGTTATTCTTATGAAGATTTATTAAAACAAATGGGAGTTACAGAATTTAATAAGCAACAATTAGTTGATTATTTGTCAGGAACAGCAATGATGAATATATATTTAGGACTATTTGTGTCATTATTTATTTACTCATTTGTAATTTATTTTATAAATACATTAATAAATGTTCTAGCACTTGCATTATTTGGATATTTGGCAACTTTTATCATGAAAATGAAGATGAGATTTGTTGCTGTATTTAATATGGCAATATATTCAATAACACTAGCAACATTATTAAATATTATTTATGCTATAATTAATGGAATATTTAATTATCAAATAAGATATTTTGATATAATGTATACTATGGTATCTGCAATTTATATGGTTGCTGCAATATTTATGTTAAAAGCAGATTTTAATAAAAAACAAGGAGAAGTACAAAAAATTGTAGAGGTTGAAAAAACGATAAAAAAGGATACAGAAAATTCAGAACAACAGGAAAACAAGGACAATGAAGAAAAAGAAGAGAAAAAAGAAGAAAATAATCAAAATAAAGATACTGGAAAAGATAAAAAAGAAGAGAAGAAAAATAAAAAAGAATCAAAAAAAGACTTAGATGGAGAAGAACCAGCAGGTTCAAATGCATAGAAATAGAAAAGGTTTAAATAAATAATATAAGGTAGAATATCTAAAAAATGTAAAAAATAGAAAGACAAGGAGAGCAAAATCAATATGAAAAATAATGAAAATAAAAAAAATAGCAAGATGATTATAACTGCAATAATTGCTATTATAGCAATCCTTATTTTGGTTGGAATTGCATTGTATTTTGGAACAAAAAATACAAATAGTGATGATAAGACACTAGCATATACAGATTTAATAAAAGAAATGTCTTATGGAAATATTGAAAAAGTAGAAATGACAGTAGGAAGCACATCTGTAAAAATAAAGATGAAAAATGAAGAAGAAGAAAAAAAAGCAATTGTACCAAATACACAAGCTTTTATAGAATTAATTCAACAAAAGGTAGCAGAAGGAAATGAAATAGAATTAATTCAAAAACCAAAAAGCGTATTAACTCAAATTCCAGCTACAATATTAAGCTTATTGCCAACAATTATAATGGTAGCATTATTTGTTATGATTTTTAAAATGCAAGGCTTAGGAGAAAAAGGACAAGTATATGAAGATACAGAAAGAAAAACAAAAATCAGATTTAAAGATGTTGCCGGATTAGATGAAGAAAAAGAAGAATTAATTGAAATTGTTGATTTCCTAAAAAAACCTGAAAAGTTCACAAAAATGGGAGCAAAAATTCCAAAAGGAGTTTTATTATATGGTAAACCAGGAACAGGGAAAACATTAATAGCAAAAGCAATTGCAGGAGAAGCAAATGTTCCATTTATTTCTATGAGTGGGTCAGAATTTATAGAAATGTTTGCAGGTTTAGGAGCTTCAAGAGTTAGAAAATTATTTGAAAAAGCAAGAAAATTAGCACCATGCATAGTATTTATTGATGAAATAGATGCAATAGGAGCAAGAAGAGCTTCAAACAGTGGAGCAGAAACAGAAAACAATCAAACATTAAATCAATTATTAGTAGAAATGGACGGATTTAGTTCAGAAGAAACAATCATTGTTTTGGCAGCTACAAATAGACCTGAAATGCTAGATAAAGCATTATTAAGACCAGGAAGATTTGATAGACAAATAACAATTCCAGCCCCAGACTTAAAAGGTAGATTAGAAATATTAAAAATTCATAGTAGTGAAAAGAATTTAGCAGAAGATGTTAATCTAGAAAGTATAGCAGAAGATACAGCAGGATTTACAGGAGCTGAACTTGCAAATATCTTAAATGAAGCAGCAATTATAGCAACAATAAATGAACATGAAGAAATAGAAAACAGTGATATAGAAGAAGCAATCAAAAAAGTAACAGTTGGGTTAGAAAAGAAAACAAGAGTAATATCAGAAAAAGATAAAAGATTAACTGCATATCATGAAGCAGGACATGCAGTAGTAAGTAGATATTTGCCAACACAAACTAATGTAAAAGAGGTTTCAATAATACCAAGAGGTGTTGCTGGTGGATACACAATGTACAAATCAGATGAAGACAAATATTATATTTCTAAAACTGAAATGCAAGAAAAATTAATTGCATTATTAGGAGGAAGAGCAGCCGAAAAATTGGTATTAGATGATATTTCTACTGGTGCAAGCAATGATATAGAAGTAGCTACAAAAATTGCAAGAGAAATGGTTACAAAATATGGAATGAGTGATACTTTAGGACCAATAGATTTCCAAGGAAGAGAACAAAACGATATTTTGATTTTTGGAGAAAACATTGGAGATAAAATTGGTGCAGAAGTGAAAACATTGATAGATACGGCTTATAATGATGCACAAAGATTATTGATTGCACACAGAGATAAATTAGACAAGATAGCCGAAGTATTGTTACAAAAAGAAAAGATAAACGAAGCAGAATTTAATAAAATATTTGAAGAATAAAATAACGTATAATTAAAATTAATATGTAAAAAAATAGCCAGTCCCTCATAATCGTATATTTTTTTACTGAACTGTAACAATTTCTTATTGAATTTTAACTAAAATTTAGTTTTACTATTGAAAATAATAATTAAGTAGTAGTATAATAAAATTGTAAATAAAAATTGCATATATAACCTACTAGATTATATAGGAGGAAAAATTATGAAAAAAGGTTATAGTAAAGAAGAAATGATTTTGGCACTAGAAGTGAAGTCATATATGTTAGAACATAATGTTTCACGGAAACAAGCTTATAAAGAAAAACTAGTACCAAAAGAATTACAATTGTCCAAAAAGAAATTTAAGAATATTTGTAAACAGATTCTTCAAAAAAACTCATAAAAGCTGGTGTTATGCCAGCTTTTTGCATAAATACACTAAAGAAGGCAAAAATAAAAAGTTAAATTTATTTTTTAATTATATACGGGCCTTTAAGAAGGGATGAGATAGTTATGAAAAATGAAAAAATAAAGGATATAGATGAATTAGAAAAAATAGCTAAAAAAGTAAGACAAGGAATTATAGAAGCAGTATATAGCAATCAATCAGGACATCCAGGAGGTTCTTTATCTATAGCTGATATATTAACAGTATTATATTTTAGTGAAATGAATATAAATCCAGAAGAACCAAAAGATGAAAATCGTGATAAATTAGTATTATCTAAAGGTCATTGCGCACCTGCTTTATATTCAGTACTTGCTTGTAGAGGATATTTTGATTTTGAAGAACTAAAAACTTTTCGCAATATAGAAAGCAGATTACAGGGACATCCAGATATGAAACATATACCAGGAATAGATATGTCAACAGGATCTTTAGGACAAGGCTTATCTGAAGCAAATGGAATGGCAATGGCAGCAAAGCTAGACAAAAAAGAAAATAGAATATATTGTATTTTAGGTGATGGTGAAATAGAAGAAGGACAAATTTGGGAAGCAGCAATGGCAGCTTCTAAATATAAATTAGATAATTTATGTGTCATTGTTGATAATAATAATTTACAAATAGATGGAACAATTGAAGAAGTTATGAGTTCATATCCAATTGATGAAAAATTTAAAAGCTTCGGTTTTCAAATTATTAATATTGATGGTCATAATATAAAAGAAATTATAGATGCCTTTGATGTTGCAAAAAATATTAAAGGAAAGCCAACATGTATTATTGCCAAAACAGTTAAAGGAAAAGGAGTTTCTTTTATGGAAAATCAAGTTGGATGGCATGGAAAGGCACCTAATGATGAACAATATAGAATAGCAATGGAAGAATTGTCATAAAAATTTGCTATATAATAAAAAATTTTCGCTAAATATTGACAAGCAAGATAATAAATGGTAAAATTAATAACTGTAATCCGCTTAGTCAAGGTGAATAAATACTAGTGAAATAAATAGTTACCTTAGTCCTCTTATGAATATGTAAATATTTGTAAGAATCGAGCAAAGGATTAGCGAGTATACAAATAAGGGAGGTGCATTTTAAATGTACGCAGTAATTGAAAGTTGTGGGAAACAATACAAAGTTTCAGAAGGAGATGTAGTATTTTTCGAAAAATTAGATGCTGAAGAAGGTAAAAAAGTTACATTCGATAAAGTAATCTTAGTTTCAGATGAAGGAAAAGTACAAGTTGGAAATCCTTATGTAAAAAGTATGAAAGTTGAAGGAAAAGTTGTTTCACATGGTAAAGGTAAAAAAATCATTGTTTTCAAAATGAAAGCTAAAAAGAATTACAGAAGAAAACAAGGACATAGACAACCATACACAAAAGTAGAAATAACAGCTATCAAATCAACAGCAAGAAAAACAGCTGCTAAAGCTGAAGAAACAGTAGAAGCTTAATTCTACATAAATTAATTAAAAGATTTTAATTAAGAGAAACATATATTTTATATCGTTAAAACTTAAAATTTTGCGATAATATAGTAATTTATAAAATTAAGAGTGTGAATTATAATAAAAATAGTTCAATGTAAAAATTTAATTTTATAATTAACGAAGGGAGTGAGAAGAATGGCTCATAAGAAAGGTCAAGGTAGTTCACACAATGGTCGTGAGAGTGAATCTAAACGTCTTGGTGTAAAAAGAGCAGACGGACAATTTGTTTTAGCTGGAAATATTTTAGTAAGACAAAGAGGAACAAGAGTGTACCCTGGTGTTAATGTAAAAAAAGGTAGTGATGATACATTATACGCAGTTGTTGATGGTACAGTAAAATTTGAAAGAAAAGGTAGAGACAAAAAACAAGTTAGTGTTTACCCAGTAGAAGCATAAATAGCTTAAAAAAATTGAATTCAAAAGAATTCAATTTTTTTTTGTAAAAATATAAAAAACCATTTACATTTTATAAAAATTTGTATAAAATATATGAAAATGTCATAAACAAAAGAAAATAGTCGAAGAAAGGGGCGCAATATTAATGAAAATATTAATGTTGACATGGGAATATCCACCAAGAGTAGTAGGAGGAATATCAAGAGTTGTATATGATTTATCAAGAACACTCTTAAAAGATGGCCACGAAGTAACAGTTGTTACATATAAAGAAGGAGATGCACCAGATTTTGAGGATGATAAAGGTGTAAAAGTATATAGAGTAAATAATTATATGATAAATCCTAATAATTTTATAGATTGGATTATGCAATTGAATTTTAACTTAATTGCAAAAGCAAATGAACTTATTGCAAAAGAAGGAAAATTTGATGTTATACATGCACACGATTGGCTTGTTGCATATGCTGCAAAAACATTAAAAAATTCATATAATATTCCTATAGTTGCAACTATCCATGCAACAGAAGCAGGAAGAAACAGTGGAATTCATGATGAAACACAAAGATATATAAATGATACAGAGTGGATGTTAACATATGAAGCCTCAGAAGTAATAGTAAATAGTAATTATATGAAAAATGAATTACAAAGACTCTTTGGTTTACCATATGAAAAAATTAATGTAATACCAAATGGTGTAAATATGAATTTATTTAATGGAATAGAAAGAGACTATAATTTTAGAAGAAAATTCGCAATGGACAATGAAAAAATAATCTTGTTTATGGGAAGATTAGTTTATGAAAAAGGAATTCAACATCTAATTGCTGCAATGCCTAAAATACTAGAAGGATATCATGATGCTAAACTAGTTATATGTGGAAAAGGCGGAATGATGGATGAACTAAAAGCAGAAGTTGAAGCTCTAGGAATTTCAGAAAAAGTTTATTTTGCAGGTTATATGGCAGGAAAAGATGTACAAAAAATGTATAAAGCAGCAGATATATCTGTATTTCCAAGCACATATGAACCATTTGGAATTGTAGCGTTAGAAGCAATGTTATCAGAAAATCCAATAGTAGTATCTGATATTGGAGGATTAAACGAAATTGTGCAACACAGAGAAAATGGAATGAAAAGTTATTGTGGAAACCCAAATTCAATTGCAGATTCCATTTTGGAATTATTATATGACCATAAATTATGTGCTGATATTACTAAGAAAGCAAAAAATAAAGTAAGAAATGAATATAATTGGAGTAAAATTTCTCAAGATACACATTTTGCTTATCAAAAAGCAATTTGTCAATCAGAAGCAGAAAAGCAAAAGAGAGAATTAGAACAAGAAAGAGCCAAAAAAACAAAAAAGGCAAAGAATACAGAAACAGAAATCACAAATTTATTATCTTTCAAAAAACGCCATGCATATGCATAATCTTAGAGTGGAACACTAAAATGGTGTTCCATTTTTTAAAATAAAAATAGAAAAAAATTAAAATTCTACAAATTTAGCATAAAAATAGTGTATAATA
>FR884506.1 GCA_000435535.1 Clostridium sp. CAG:575
ATCTATTTTTTCCCTAATAATTTATCTATTTTTATTTTGTTTTATATTATAAATAAAAAAGAAACAGAAGATTTTTATATCTTCTATTTCTTTTTTTATTTTATAGAATTCCTAATAGCATTTTATTTATTGTTGATAAATCTGTTACTGTTATATTGTTATTTTCATCTAAATCAGCTGCTATCTTATATTCGTTTTCTAATGTTGTTGTTTGTAATAATGTTTGATTTAATACTGATAAATCTGTTATTGTTACTTTTCCATTTCCATCTAAATCTCCCATTACAGCTATTTGTAATTCTATTTTTTCTTTATCTTTTGTTACTTGTAAGGTCATTCCTGTTCCTACATATTCACCCTTTTGTAATTCTGTTCCGTCTGTCTTAAGTACTTTTATTGTACCATTTGTTTTTAAGTTTGCTATATATTTTTCTAATGTTGTTTTTTCTATTACTCTTGAAATATACTTATCTCCTACTTCATAGTTCTTTATGTCATTATTTCCTATTTTATATATTTCTGATGATAAATATAATGCTTCTGGTGTTGGGTCTGGTGTTGGGTCTGGCTGTTTATTTAATTCTGTAGTTTTACTTATTGTATCATAATCTGTTAGATTTTCTGTTTCTTCTGTATATGTTTCTACTTTTCCTAATGATGTTACAAATGATTTTATATTGTTTATATTAACATTTTCTTTTAGTTTTAATTTTATTGTGCATATTATGTTTATATTCTCTATATCTTCTACATAATATATTGTTATCTTATTTGTTGTATTACTGTAAACTATTGTGTCCACTTTATCTTCTGATACACTTGTGGTTATATTGTCATTACGAATTTCTTCAAATATATTTGTATCATAATGGAAATATGCTGTAAATGATGATATTCCTTGTTTCTGTTCTTTTAATATTACTTGTACATCAACATTTCTGGTTTGATCTATATCATCTGTTAATATATTTAACTCTATATTTCCATTATCTACTGCCTGCACATTAATATTTTTTGACATTATACCAATTAATATCAGTATCAAAATTGTTATTATTATTAAAATATTTCTAATATTTTTTCTCATTCTGTTTTCCTCCTATTTCTTTAATTCTCTAATGTCATCATTACTTTGTGCACGTTGCATATTATTAGCATCTTTCATGTTTAGTTTTCCGTCCATATTTACATCAAATGCTAGTTTTTTTGTTACAGTGTCTAATATAGTAATATTATTTGTTCTGATATATTTTTTAGCTTTTGTTACATCACCAATATTTAGTATTCCATCTCCATTTATATCACCTTTTGCTACTATTGTTATTCTTATTGGATTTTGATTTCCCTTAATGAATTCTATTATCATGCCTGTTCCTAAATATCTGTCTTGTTTAGTAATTTCATTATTATTCATGTCATATAGTTTTATTTCATCTGCATTTGTGTTTATATTTTTCTTAAAGTCTTCTAATTTTGTTCCCTTTGTCCATTCTGTTGCAGTATCTTCACTTTCTGTTGTTAGTTTTGGAAGAATTCCCATTATATGAGTGTCTCCATCCTCGTATGTATTTTCGATTAATTTTGCATCTTCTACATAGTTATTTTCATCTGTAATTACATATTCAGTTGATTTCAAATATAATTTTTCTTCCCATATTGCATATAGTGTTGTATCTGCATCCACTCCAAATGTGTCACTTGGTTGATATTCACCTGTTGTAGCTTCTTTATTTGTTGACCAACCTTTGAATATATAGCCCTCTCTTTCTGGTTCTATGTCACTTAATGTTATATCTGTTCCTTTTTCTTTTGTTTGATCATTTGGAACTGCTGTTCCTTCTTCATTATCATTTGCGTCATAATGTATTGTATATTCTGATTTTTCCCAAATTGCATATAATGTAATGTCTTGGTCTAATGAATAATTATCTCCTGGGTTGTATTGAGCTATTTGGCTATCTGGCAATGTTGTCCAACCTTTAAATGTATATCCCGTTCTTGTTGGTATGTTGCTATCTAATGTTAGATTAACATTTTCGATTTTTGTTTGGTCATTTGGAACTACTGTTCCTTCTCCATTGTCGTTTGCATCATAATGTACTGTATATTCATTTTTTCCTTGTAAACTATTTAAGATATCTATACTTAATTTTGTATCTGTTGTAATTGGGGTCTCTGTATTTATTCTTAAATAATTATCATTACTTGATTTTGCATCTTTTATGTATAATTTTCCTGTATCTGGGTCTTCTGCAAATTCAATTGTTAATATTAAATCTTCATCTATTTTTGTATATCCCTCTGGTGCAGAAATTTCTTTAAATATGTAAGTATATGTTCCTGCTGTAGTTGGTTTCTTCATGTGTGTTAATCTTATTTTATAATCTTTATCTTGTTCAATATAGCAATAATCTAGTTTTCCAGGTCCTAATAATGTCTCTGATGTTTCTGTATAAACTGATGTATGGTTTTCATCTGGTAATGTTACTTTGAATATTGCCATTGCTTCAATTGGCTCTCCTGTTTCTGCATCAACTTTAGTGATGTCTAATGAATATTCATCATCTTCAATCTTTTCGTCAACTTTATTTTCTATATTAACACCTATCAATTGTTTATTTACTTTTGATAAAGATACATAATCATATTCTTCTGTTGCACTGGCAATTATAATTTGTCCTTTTGAGTCTTTTTCAAATTTAACATTTAATTCAATTGGGTTTTCTAATTTTTGGTATCCCTCTGGTGCTTTTTCTTCTGTAATAATTAATTTATAATCTCCAGTTTCATCTGGTAAATCTAATTTGTCTACAATTGCTTTTCCTTTTGAGTTTGTATAAATATCTTCTATTGTGTCTTGATATACAATTTTTCCATCTTCATCTTCTTTTTGTAATATTGCTTTAAATTGAGCTTGGTCTTCTGTTATATATTTTCCTGTTGTTGCTGAAAGTTTATTAATTATTAATGTGTATTTATTACTTGCTTGACCATCTACAGGTTTCAATGTAACTTCTGTAAAGTCTTCATTATGTTCAAAGTTTATATTTCCATCTACTTGTTCTATTTCTCCAGTATCTGCATCTCTTAACAATCTTATATGTGATATTTCTTGTACATTATATCCATCTGGTGCTACTAATTCTTCTAGTGTAATTGTTATATATCCAAAACCATTAAATGTTAATCCATCAATAAATCCATCTTCATTTGTTGTATCTGTCCATGTTGTATATTCAACTCCACTATTTTCTTGATGTACTGTTATTTTAAATTTAGCACCTGGCAATGTTGTTCCATAAGCTCCTTCATCTTCATCTGTGTCCATAGCATGTTTTTCAACATTTACTTTGTATCCAGAAAGTTCTTTTCTATTTTGTACTGTTAAAACAATATTTCTTCCTTTTGTTTTTTCTGTATCTATACTTACATTATTCTCTGAAGTTAATATCTCATAGTATTTGATATATCCTTTAGAATCATATTTAACTTCTATTTTTATATCGTCTACTGCTTTAAATGCACTAGGTACATGTTGATGTAAAGTATAAATTACTGTTTTTCCTGCAAATGATTTTCCTACATTTCCTGTTGTTTTTCCATCTTTATCTGATAATGGTGTGGTTGTATTAACATCTGTTTCTATATTTTCTGTTGCTGTTTGAATTTCTGCTGTAATATCATAGCTTGCTCCTGAAATATATTTAATATTTATATTTCCATCTTTATCAGCTTTGTCTGTTCCATATTGCATTGTTGTAATATCAAATGTTACTCTTGATTCATTTAATATTTTAATTGTGATTGTTCTATTAACATTATCTACAATAATATTAAATCCATCATTATCAACTACTGTAAAGTTTACAGTTGGGTCATCATCTAATTGTGGTACATATGTTGCTTGAATTTTAATATTTCCATCTGTATGTTGATCTCCAAATACATATCCGTTTGCAGCCTTTGTTTCACTTAATTCAATCTCAAATGTTCCTTCAAAATCAATATTATCAATATATGTCAATCCTTTTTCAACTATAATTGGTGCATTACTATCTTCTGCATTTAATTGTTCATCTGTATACATTTCCCCATCAATTCCTAGGTTTCCAGTAACTGATGTTGTACCATTTTGTGCAGATGCAGATGTTTTTGGTTCTACTTTTATTAAATCTCCTGTACTTGAATCTGTTATATTCATATAAATTTCAGAACCATTAATTCTCTTTCCTGTTTCTGCATCTTCTGTTACAACTTTTACAGTATATGCTGGTGATACATCACCATTATATATAATTGCATACATACTACGACAATTTTCGTTTTCATCTGCCATAACTGTGTTTAGTCTACTTTCTTTACTAGATTCTTGTTTTATAATTCTACCATATTGATCATATGTTACTGTCATTGTTACTGGTATTATTGCATTATATCCACTTGGTGGCGTTACTTCAGTAAATGTATATTTCCAAATTTGTGATTGTGGAGCTATACCTAAATCAAAGTACAATTGTCCATTTTTATCTGTAATTTTGTTGTTATTTGTTGTTAATGTTATTGCATTTCCAACTAAATTTCCTGTGTTATTTACTTGTTGTGCAGTTACAGTAAATTCTGTATCTTTCAATCCAACTTTTGTATTTACATCTTGTTTATTAATTGTTAACTCAGTTTTTGTTTCATTTTTGAAAGTTACGGTAACTTTTCCGTATGTTTCATCAACTTCTACAATTGCTTTTGTTGTTGCAGCATTTTTGCTATCTTTAAATCCATCAGTTTTAGGATCTAAGTCTAAACTATAAACTGCTTGTCCTTTTTGTAATTTTATAGCAACCTTATTGTCTACATCATCTCTGTATCCTTCTCCAGCTTCATCCTGTGCAACATTAATTGTCAATTCTCCAGATTCTGTAATATCTGAAATTGTTGTTTCACCATTTTCATCTGTTAATTCTGGTGAATATGTTACTCCATTAATACTTACACTGAATTTTGAACCTTCTATTCCTAATTTGCTATAATTTGTATCTTCATTTTTTATTATTAAATCAAATGCATTATCATTTGGAACAGTTACTTTAAAGTGTACTCTTTCGTCATTTAATTTTCTAATTTTTCCATCTGTTGCCATATCTAAGGTAACTTTATCACTTAATACTCCATTATTATTTGCAATTTGATTACATGAATTAATGCTTCCATCTAAATTGTATTTAATTAAGAATACTATGTCTTCCATTGTTCTATATGATGCTGGTGTTTCATCTTCATGTATTGTATATTTAATTGTTTTTCCACTTAATGATGTTTCAAATGTATCTATTGCCTTTATAACAGCTCCATTTGTTTCTGTTATAATTTCTTCTGTTTTGCTAGCTTTTGTGTTAATATTTTCTTCTGTTATAGTAAATTTAACTCCTGCCATTGGTAAATTTGTTATCTTATCATATTTATATAAACCAATTTTTAAATCTTTTGGCATGTTCATAATTTGCATGCTTATTTTTCTTGAGTTCATATATGCTGATCCATCAAAATTATTAATTATTTCATTTCCTTTTATAATTTTATAATCTTCAATTTTTCCAATGTCATTATACTTTACTTGTAATTCAATTTTTGTTGCATTTGGATAATATCCATCTATTGTGTTTGTTTGTTCTATATAGTAACTTACTGTTTCTTTTGGATAAACAGGTCCAGCTATAACATTTGCATAACCTCTGCTATCTGTTTGTGGATTTCCTGATGCTAAGTCTCCTTTGCTACTTGTTACTTTTAAGTATGCATCTTTTAATCCATCTTCCTTATAGAATTGGTCAATTACTCTTAAATCTAATATTAATGCTGGTTTATTTTTTACATTAATTGTTAAATCAGGTGTTGTTTTATTATTTCTTTCTGTTTTATCTGTTGTACTTAATACTTCAAAGTAATCACTAGATGATTTTACATTTTTGCTATTAATATTTCCATTTTTATCAAATGTTACATAATAATCTATTGTATTAGAAATTGGATAATATCCTTCTGGTACTTGTGTTTCAGATAATGTATATTTTACTGTTTCATTTTTATAAACTTTTCCCATTGGTGTCATAGATCTTGCATTAATATTTGTATTTAATCCTTTATTTGATGTAACATTAAATGCTGCATCTAATTGATTTATTGTATTATCATAGTAATCTATTTTATTTAATGTCATTTGGAATTTTCTACTATATAACATATCAATATATATGTTACCAGTTTTTGAATCCCATGTTATATTTGCAACATTATTGTCTCCCCATAAATCAGTTCCTAATGACTGTACATTTGAAATTTTACCATTACTATCATATGTAATATCTAATTTTGCATAGTAATCTTGTTCATTTCCACTTCCTCCAAGATTTGATGAAGCTAAATCACTTGGGAATAAATATCCATTGTAATCTGAACCACTTCTTGATGAGCCTATAATGTAAGTATTAATATTATTATTATTTGCTGCTCCCCAATATTGCCATAAAGATTTTCCTTCATCACTTGTATATCTATATTCTATTGTATTATATTCATATGATAGATTTGATACATAAGTATCGTTAATAAATGGATACATTTTAATATTAGTTATTGGACTATTTGATATATCATCTACTGCTGTTACATTAATTTTTGTTGTTAATGCATATCCTATATAGAAATTTATATTTCTGTTTGCATCTGTTTTGTTATAGTAATAATTATATTCTTGTAAATTATTACTTGATAAATATGTTGTTCCTGCTTCATTCATATATGGATGAATTGTTGTATTTTCTACCTTTCTAACAATAGAGTTATCATAATCAATTTCTCCATATTGATCAAATGTTACTTGTATAATTGCAACTAATCTTTCATCATAATGTATTAGATGTCTATCTGTATATTTTTGATAATTAGTTGGTTCTGCTTCTTCAAATACATAGAATAATCTTGTGTAATCTTTTTCTATTGGTACAAATAATTCGTCTGTATCTTCATAGAAATCTGCTTGAGCTAATGAACCATTACCATAAGATGTTCCATATCCTATATATCCTGCTGTTACAAGTTCATCTCTTTGTCTTGGTGTTCCTGTATAATGTCTTAGTGTTGAAATTGTATATTTTGCTCCTTCCAATGCAATTGGTTTCCCGTTATTATCTACTTCTGATTGGTATGTGTAATTATCCATTGCACTTAATTTTAAGTCTAACATTGGGAAGAACTTCATTGTAAGATTTAATGTATAGTCTGTATGATGTATACTTACGCCATCATCTTTTGTTTGAATATATCTATTATCTACAAGCCATCTACCATTTTGTAGTCCTGTTAAAAGTTTCGCATCTGTTATTTTTCCTTCATCATTAAATGTTACATTTATTAAATATTCATATTGTACATTTTGATATTTTGCGTCACTATAATATTTTGAACCTTTGTAATATCCTACATTATTACCTGATTTTGTTCCATCTGTACTGTCTAAGTAATATGAATATTTACCATCATCTTTGCTAACGTCATTTCTTACTACTAATCTTAAAGTTCTTGTTCCTGCCCCTTCATTATATTTTCCTATTGTTTTGTAATCTTCTCCATATGTCAAATCTGGTTTTCCATCATTATTTCTATCTGCTCCTGTTAGTAATGCATTATTGTCTACTAATTGATATTTGCTATCAGGTGAATAACTATTATTTCCTTCTTCTGTTAAAAATGCGTTTACTTTCATTTGGTCTAGTTTTTTATTTGAGTCATATGTATCTACTGTTGTTAGATGAATTCCAAATGCTTTAATTTCTTCATTATATATTTCTATATTGATTTCAAATTTATCTGCATCATATGATACTATGTTTATATAATCTCCTGATTGTACTGGTGTAATAGAAGATATTTTTCCATTTGCATCATAAGTTACTTTTATAATAATATCTTGATCTATCCAATCATATCCAGGTGATTTTTGTACTTCTGTAATTGTATAATACATATCTTGATTATCTAATGTTCTATCTAGGTATGATGCTGTATATCCGTTTACATCAGTGTAAGATGCTTCTGGTATTTCTGTTTGATTTACTTTATTTGTTGCTGATGAATTTGAATATACTGTATCATTATATTTGCTTACAATTGTAAATCCTAAATCTTTTATTTTTGTATTATGATTTACACTATCTTCTGCTGTTAAATTGAATTTTAATATAGGATTATTTTTTAATTGTACATTTACAACAAA
This sequence comes from Clostridium sp. CAG:575, assembly GCA_000435535.1. GTDB lineage: Bacteria > Bacillota > Clostridia > TANB77 > CAG-508 > CAG-269. The sequence goes on from FR884506.1 coordinate 8,267, forward strand.
GTTATCTTCTGGATTTACCACAGGATTTATTTTACTTGCACTTTCTATTTTACTTAAATTGTCATTATCTTCTACTAAAACATTACTTACATATCCATTTGAATCAAATGTTACTTTTACTTTGATTTCTGTTCCTAAAGATTGATATCCTGTTGCTGGTTTATCTTCTTTTATTGTATATGTTACTATAGTATCATCTTTTGTCTTATCTAAATGTGCAACTCCTAATCCATTATTGTTTGTTATAACTCCATTTGTATTTGTAAAGTCAATTTCTGTATTATCACTTGAAGTATATTTTGAAGAAACACTATATTCTGTTCCAGCAATTGGTGTTGTTCCATCTCTTCTATCTACATTTTCAATGTTCATTTTAAATTCAGGATAATTTAGTACTTGTATTGTTACAATTCCTTTATTATTTGAATTATATGTAGAGAATGTTGATGTTTTTTCAAATCCCACAGTTACAAATCTGTTATTTGTAACTTCATTACCATTTTTGTCAACTAATTTTGCAGCTGTTATTTCTCTATCACTATTATAACTTACTTTTATAAAGAAGTCTTCTACTGTTGCATATCCTGTTGCTCCTAATGTTTGTCTTACTTGGTACATTACATCTTTATCAGTTCCTAATATTCCTGAATAAATTCCTGTAATTCCGTTTGCATTTGTTGTTCCTGTTTCTACATCATTACTTTCTATTTCTGTCACTTCAAAGTTTGAACCTTGTAATGCAGTATTATGATTAAAGTAATATAAGTTTGTTATTTCAAATGGTACTTTTGGTTCTACATATAACTTGATGGTTACTTCTTTATCTCCTGTTTTTGTTATATTTGCGTTATCGCTTGTCATTTCTACGTCTGTTATGTTTTCATCTTTGTATGTTACTTTAAATGTTTCATCTTTTGCTTTTGCATAAGAATTTTTAATTGAAGTTTGTTCTAATTTATAGTCTTGCATTCCAGCTTCTTTTACGTATCCAACTTCTATTCTGTCAGATCCTGTTCCTGGTAATACAACTGATTCTGATACTTTATATTCAACATCTGTAACTTTTGCATTTGTTATTTTGTCAATTGTTTCAACTCTTACTACTAATGGATCTTGATGATCTATTAATACTTTTATTTTTATTTTTCCTTCTGTATCTATATTTTCTATTGTCCATATTTTTCCATATGTTGAATCTGTTTGTGCTGCTTTTGTTTTGTCAATATCTATATTTCCTGTTATATCAAATACAACATTTACATTTATTAATGCTGTTAATGGTTTATAATAATCAGCTACTGTATTTGCTGTAATTGTATATGTTATAGTATTGTTTTCTATATTTCCTCCAACTTTTGTCATTCCTATTCCGGCTTTATCTGTTGTTATTTTACTTTGAGCTCCTAAAGATGTTTTAATATTAAATCCATAACCTTCTATTCCTTGTAATGTTGAGCTGTCTACAGCTGAAATTTCAAATTCAAATGTATCTAATTGATAATCTATCAATTTTACTTCATAATTAGATTTTATAGCTCCTGATGATGATGTTGTTGATGCTAATTGATTTAATATTAGTCTGTTTTCACTGTAAGCTTGGTCAATTTGTTCTAATATAATTTCTCCATCTTCTGTTATTTCTTTTACTTCTAATGTCTCTGCATTTTCATTTATGCCATATCCAATTGGAGCTTTTGTTTCTGTTATATATATATAGCTTCCTACATTTACTGTTGTTCCTACTAATTCAATGTCTGAACTATCTTGTCCATTACTTACTGTTACATGTTTTTTTACTACCGTTGAATCTTGATTTACAATTCTAATGTCATATTCTGCTCCTGATAATTCATTTCCATCTTTATCTTGTTTCTTTAAATCTAGTGATAAGTTTCCAATGTCATCATAATTTGTATATAAATCTAATGTGATATTAGATAAATATACACCTAATGAATCTTCTACTTGTAATCCTTCACTATTATCTGAAGAGCTTGAAAATTCTTTATTCTTTACTAATCTATTTCCATAAATTGTTTCTACGTTTGTTAATCTAATTCTTCCATCAGTTTGTCTAAATATTAATCTTAATTTTACTGTTGTTCCTTGCTTTGCTGTATATCCTGTACTACTATTTTTATCTGCTTTCATTTCAGTTATTTCTAAATCATATACTATTTCTTCTGCTGCCTCTCCAATTCCTGGTGCTCTTATAATATGATTATTAATTGCATTTACTATATATTGTTGATAGTCAAATATTGCACTTCCGTCTGAGCCTTGTTTTCCCGTTTCGATAATTACATCTAATCCTGCTCCTTTTTCATCAACTAATGTAGAAGATTTAACATTTAATATAACTCCATTTACATATGCACCATTTGTGTCAATTTTATTTACTGTTAAGTTAACATATGTATCTTCTGTGCTTCTCTTTCTATTTAAATGTTGATAAACTACTGCTCCTGAGTCTACATATGCACCTTGATTTGGTTCATCTGTATTTGTTACTCCTCTGTCGTATGGTGTTTGTGTAATTGTAATTTCTCCATTATTCTTGAATTTCAAGTAAATTTCTTGTGTTGTATTATCTACTGTATATCCAATTCCTGCTCCAACTTGTTTTACTTGCATTCTTACTTCTGTACCTTTAACTAATCTTGTTGTTAATTGTCCAGCTGCATTTGTTTGTCTTTCTCTAATTGTTTTTGTTCTTGTTACTCCATTAATATCCCATTCTATGTCTATATTATATTTAGCTCCTTGTATTGGTGTTACCAAGTCATCTTTATCTGACAATTTTACTCTAAATTCTACAGAGTTGTTTGCATCTAGTTGATATCCAATTGATATAAATGCTGTATATTCTGTATTTGTATCATTTGATACCTTTGAGCAATTTTTACCTACTACACTATTTCCATTTATAATATTTGCATCATATATGTAACCTGTATCGTCAAATGTTAAATTAAAATCAATATTTTTATCTATTTGTGTTTCATCATATTCTTCTGGAATTGTGTCATCATCTACTATTAATGTATATTTGTGATCTCCTTGCGCTTTTGTATCTATTATAAATGATAATTCTCCATTTTTATCTGATACTGCTCGTCCATATTTTTTATTTGTTTCTGTATCTACTAAAGTATAAGATATTCCACTTCCTATTCCAACATCTTGTTCATCAGCTTCTACTAATGATACTCTTACAACATTTTGTTCTGCTTTCTTTGTACTTGTTAAATTAATTACAAAGTTTGTTTTTTCCGAATTTTGATCCCAATCTAATGTTGGATTCATATATAATACTCTTACTTGTCCATCTGTTCTTTGAATTGTTAATTGTTTTGTTATTGTATCTGCTATATATCCAACTTTTGGAGATTGCTCTGTTATTTCAACTATTAAGCTTCCTGTTCCATAAACTTTTGTATTTATTTGCCCATTTTTGTCTGTTGTTACATATTCTTTTCTTACTTGACTATTAGAATTTGTTGTTGTTACTAAATATGTTACTCCTTCTAATTTCGTTCCATCTTTTGAATCTGTTAAATTAATTTGTAAGTCAAATGGATCTTTTGCTACGCATTCATTTCCAATTGTAATTAATGCATGATTTTCTTTATCTGTTAAAATTTCTGTTGTTACATTTGAATTAAATTGTTTATCAATTTTTGTAATCTTTCCATCTTTGAAGGTTATTTCTATTAAAGTTAATGCTGTTACATCATAACCATCTGGTGCTGAAACTTGTCTTAAAATATAATTATATGTTCCATTTTTTGTCATTACTGTTGGTGCAAAATGTAATGTTCCATTTTCATCTGTTGTTCCTGTTAACATGTTCATTTCATATTTGCTATTTAATTTTGGTTGAATTAATTCAAATTCTGCTCCAGAAATTATTACTTTATCATTATTTGTTTCTTGTACTTTAAGCTCTAAATCTACTTTTTCTGATGTAATTGGGAATTCTACACCAACCGTTCTTTTTATTGGGTCTATATCTGGTGTTATTCCTGCACCATAATCATTAAATTTTAATGATCTTGTTGTTTTATCATTTATTACATCAAATGTCATTGTTTCTGTATCTGAATATCCAACTAGATCTACTATTGGTGTTACTACATAAGTGATTGTTCCGTCGCTTCTTAACGCTCTAGCTTCTTTTGCTGTGATTGTTATATATCCATCTGAAGCTGTTGTTTTTGTTAAGCTACAAACCGTTTCGCCTTTTTCATTTGTAGCATCTACTTTAAACTTAATTCCTTCAACTTGTAAACTTGTATTAGATTCATTAACTGCTTTTATTTTTAATGTATATCCTTGGCATATTTTAATTAATGTTGTCTCTGTTCCTTTTCTTGAGTCTGTTCCTTTTAAGTTTTGTGTTTTTGTATCATTAAATGCTACATATGTAATGTCTTGTGTTTTGTTTGTACTTATTTCATTAAATATAACTCCAGCATCTATGTCCATATCTGTTTTTAATGTTAATGAGAAAGATAATGTTACTGTTTCTCCTACCTTTATTTGATCTATTGTCCAATCATATCCTGTTTTGTCTGAATTTTCTGTTACATTTCCTTTTGTTGTTGCATAATCTGTTATGTCAAAATATTTATTTATTTCATCAGAGAATATATTATTTACAGTTACATTGTTCATTGCATTATTTAATTGATCATATATTTTTTGCATGTCTAATATTTCTACATTTTCTGTTATATCATCTTTTTCAACTTCACTTTGTAATAGATATACTTGTCCACTAACTGGTACTCCATCATTTATATAAGAAGTACTTGTCATATCTACCAATATTGTTATAATTGCTAGATTTTCGTCAGCTTCTGTTAAACTTTTCATTTTATCTGCTACATCATCTGTTGAATCAGTAATTACTAATATTACCTTATGTACATTATCAGAATTTACACCATTTACAAAACTAGCATTTGCTTTTTCTAATCCAATATTGCTATCATTTCCGTCTCCTGTTGTTAAGTTATTTATGGCGCTTGCTATATTAGCTTTATTTGTTGTCATTCCTAATTTTGTACTACTATTATTAGAAATTGATATTCTTGTATTAGGAACATTTTGTAATATTCCATTAGCAACTTCTATAGCTTTACTCTTTACAACATTATTAACATCGTTCGTTTCCATACTATATGAAGAATCCACAACCATAGCAACTTGTGTTTCTACATTTGATTCTTTTTTGTTAGTAATTTCAACCTTGTAGTTTAATTTTTTAGAATCAAAATATTCTTCTCCAGCTTCTTTTACAATAGTTTCTTTAATTTGTAAATTATCATCACTACTCTTTGCTGTTTCTTTTACAACATCAACTACATAATGTTTGTCAGTATCAGAATAGATTTTCCCTACTAAACCGCATATTGTAGCAATAAGAACTAATATTGCGATAATTAATTTTGTTTTTTTGTTTTTAAGTGATAAACCTTCCATAAATATTCTCCTTTTCATTTGCTTTTTTTACTTCTTTTATTCTATAAAATTTTTTTTTTCAATTCAAGTAGACCTTCTTTCTATTACTACTCTTTCATTGCTTATGTAGCTACGGAAATACATTTTGAAGGTTTTATTGTTGTAATTATACATTTATATTAATTTCTTGTAACAATTTATTAAAATATATCTGATTTTGTTTACGGATTATAGTTTCTTTACTTTTTTCGTCTTATATCATTTAAATTTTCTAGACATGCTATTTGTATAAAAATAATAATTTATAGTTATCTTCTAAACATTAATTAAATCTCTTATTTTACTGTATTTACTTTCTCCGATTCCATTGACATTCATAATATCTTCAATATTTTTGAAGTTTCCATTTTCTTTTCTATATGCTATTATCTTCTCCGCTGTTGATGGTCCAATCCCTGGTAAAGTTTCTAATTCTGTTTGTGTTGCTTTATTTAAATTTATTTTTTCAATATCTGTTTTACTTTTCTTATTTGTTGATAAATTTGTATTTACTGATGTAGTATTTGTTATATCAGTACTCTTACCTGTTACAACTTCTTGAGTTTTATCTTCTATTTTTTCTTTATCTTGAACTAATTCACCTTTTTTTGGTATATATATTCTCATTCCGTCTTCTATTTTATATGCTAAATTTATTTGACTCAAATCTGCATTTTCTTTTGTTCCTCCTGCTTTTTCTATTGCATCTGAAATTCTGCTATTTTCATCTAATTCGTATACTCCTTCTTGTTTAACTTCTCCTATTATGTAAATAACTATTTTGTTTTTATCTGTTTTATCTGTTTTATTTGTTTCTTTATTTTTGATATTCTCATTATTTTTCATGGTCGTATTATGTAAATTTTTTGTTTTTTCATTATCTTCTATGTCTGTAATTTCTGCTTGTTCATTAATATTTTCTATTTTTATTTTTCCTTTATTTTCTTTCCAAATTCCGTATATAATTGTAATTACTAATATTGTAATTATTGCAATTATTTTTATTTTTTTATTTCTTATTTTCATCGAATTACCTCCTATGTTACTAATTTGTGGCTTCTAGCAATACTTGATGAATACTGTGAGAGCCTACTCCTTAAGGGATTAAATGGTTTTGAAGTTATAAATGCTTGATTGGAGTAAAAAATAGAAAATATTATATTAAAAACTGAGGAATGTTCACGGAAAAATGTATATATGTATATGGTTTTATAATTTTGTCGGTTCAATACACAACATAAGAATTTTTAAAATAAATTAATGGCTCCCTTCCACTTAGTCCTCACTTCGTTAAATTATAAAACCATATACATATATACATTTTAGGCCTGAGTGAAAGAGTCTCAATTTTTAATATTAGATTTTCTTTTTGAACGCAATGAACAGTTTATAACTTCAAAACCATTTAATCCCTTAAGGAGTAGGCTCTCACAGTATCCACCAAGTATTGATAAAAAGTAATAATCAGTAATAATTTATTTTTAATTTTGATTGAATTTTATTCAAAAATAATGTATATTATTTAATATCATATTTTATATTTCATGAAAGGATTAAAATTAATTATGAAAAAAACGATTAAACTTTTATCAGTGATATTTTTAATACTGATTTTTATATTAAACTTTTCAATCTGCCTTGCGAGTTCAGATATGCCGGATATAACAGCTGGAGCTGCAATTTTGATTGATAGTTCTTCTGGTAAAATTCTATATGGAAAAAATGAAAATGAACGAATGTATCCAGCAAGTACTACAAAGATTTTAACAGCTATTTTAGCTATAGAAAATTGTAATTTAAATGATGTTGTAACAGTTCCATATGAGGCAATATCTTCAATACCTTCTGGATATACCGTTGTTCCACTTCAAGTTGGTGAACAATTAACTGTATATCAATTATTACAAGTAATGATGGTTCATTCTGCTAATGATGCTGCAAATGTTCTAGCTTATCACATATCTGGTTCTATTGATAGTTTTGCAACTGTTATGAATAATAAAATTGCAGAACTCGGACTAAAAAATACCCATTTTTGTAATCCAAGTGGTCAACATGACGAAAACCATTATACTACTGCATCTGATTTAGCAATAATTATGCAATATTGTATGAAAAACTCAACCTTCCGTAGTTTAGCAGGCTTAAAGTCTTGTATACTTCCATCAACTAATAAATCAAGTGAACGTGTTTTTACAACAACAAATGATTTATTAACTTATGACCATCGTGAAGTTGCAAGTAATTATTATTATCCTTATGCTATAGCAGGAAAAACTGGTTATACTACTGCCGCTAAAAATTGCTTAGTTTCTGTTTCTAATAAAGATGATTTTGAATTAATTTGTGTTGTCTTATCTGTTGGAATTTATCCTAATAATTTAAGTGGAAAGTTTATAGAAACAAAAAAAATATTTGATTATGGATATTCAAATTATATGATTAAAAAATTACGTGAAAAAGATGCAATTGCTACGTCTATCGATGTCACAGGTGGTACAAAAGAAACAAAAAATTTAGATTTATTACTTAGTAATGATATTACAGCTGTAATTCCTCAAAATGTTAGTGATGAATCTTATGAACCTGAGATAAAATTAGAAGATAATATATCTGCTCCTATTTATCAAGGTCAAATTCTTGGCAAAATTGTTTATAATATTGATGGTATTGAATACTCTGCAGATTTAAAAGCTGCACATAATGTTGATATTTCAAGTTTTTTTAAATTAGCTATTCAAACTGTTCTTGTTATTTTGATTTTATATTTTCTTTATTTATTATTGTTTGATGATAGTAAGAATAAAAAATATAGAAAGAAATTTAAGAAGAATTCTTATAAAATGTAAATTATATGGCATGTTTTAAAGTTTAACTTTTACATGCCATATTTTATTATAATATTCGTGATTTTAATTTATTTTAGAAGTCTTTTCCAATTACAATTGTTACATCAACTTGACTTGAACTTGATTTATTTGTTGATACACTTCCTACTCCTAAATTATTTTTTATCTCATTTAATTTTTCATTTGAGATACTTTTTTTATTTGTAATAATAGTTTTAGAAATTGTTGTTGTTTTTCCTGTCTTTGTTACATCAAATCCTGCACTTTTTAGTTTTTCTTTTGCTTCTTCTAATTTTGTTGTATCCCCACTTCCATTTAATAGTTCTATCTTTATATCACTATTTTGTTTTTCTGATGATATACTACTTGTTGTGCTATTTGTGCTTGAATTTGTAGAAGTTGTGTTTCCGTCTTCTGTATTTGATTCTTCATCACTATAAAACATTGATTGTATTAATGTTTTAGCTTCTGTTTTATTATGAACAAATATACTTACATTATTTGTTTCTTTTAGATTTGGTGTTGTTCCTGGTAGTACTGCTGTTTGTAAATTATCTGTATTAAATTCTACTGCATATGGAATATAATCTTTTGCAAGTGATAATTCAATGTTAGTTTGAAGATTTTTATTAGCTATTTCTAAAATTTGTCCAATTTTAAATATATTACTTGGTTTTAATGTTTGTTTTAGTGTTGCTGCAATAAAGTCTCTTTGTGTTCTCATTCTTCCTAAATCATTATCTCCATATTCATATGAATATGATGAGCCATCATTGTCATGTCTATATCTTAATAGTTGTTCTGCTTTTTCTCCATCTATCATTTGTGTTCCAGCTGTTAAGTGTATGTGTAAATCTTGTGTTTTATCATCATAGTTCATGTTTTTTGGTACATTAAATTCTACACCACCAATTGCATCTACTAATTCTATCAATGCTTCTGTCTCTACTAATGCATAATATTTGATATCTAAACCTGTTATTTCATTTACAGCATCTAATGTTTTTTGAGGGTCTCTATATATGTTGTATAACGCATTTATTTTTTGTGCTCCTGTTGCTTTAGATACATTTTTTCCTATAAATGTATCTCTTGGTATTGATAATAAATTCGCTTTTTGTGTATTTGGATTATATGATGCTACCATAATTGTATCTGTTAATTTTGAATCTAAATCTGTACTTACTCCTAATAATAATACTCTTATTTCTTTTAAATTTTTCTTAGTATTTTCATCATGTCCTACTGCGGTAGCTAACATTCCACTTAGTCCACCACCATTTTTTTGTGTTTTATAAACAAACCATCCTACTGCTATTAGTATTATTATTAATATAAATATTAATATTTTTTTCCATAATTTCATCTTTTTCTTTTCTTTGTTTTTTCTGTTGTTTCTTTTATTAACTCTATTGTTTTCTTTCAAAATAATCACTCCTCAATTTTATGTTATTAGTATAACAAAAATAAAAAAAAAGTGCAATAAATTTGCACTTTTTTGTCTAAAATTTTATAATATTTTTATATACTATTTTTGTTAAATATGTATTTTCTATTTCTGTATTTATTTTATTTTGTGGATTTATTTTTGCATATACTCCTAACAATGCAATGCATATTACTGAGATAATAGCTCCTCTAACTAATCCATAAGCAATTCCACCAACTTCATTAAATTGTTTAAGAATTGGCAAGTTGGCAATTCCATTTATCAAAGCAAATACTATAGATAATATAATTTTTACTAATAAAAAGATACCTATCATTGTAATTGCATGCACTACATTTATTGAAATATTTTTTGCTTGTTCTTTTATCATATTTTGTGATAATTCATTTATTACATTACTATTTTCTTCTTGATTTTCTGTTTGTGTCTTTTCAATAATTATATTTTCTATTTTAGTTTGAAGTGGTGTATTTTTTATAATTGCATTTGAAACTGGTTGATATAAAATTAATGTAATTATAATTGCTAAAATTCCTGCAAATAATTTTGATGCCATGTTTACTAATCCTTTTTTATATCCTAAAAATGCTGATAATAATATTATTGCTATAAATATAATATCTATTAAAATTCCCATATCTTTATTTGTGTTATTTTATAACACATCCTCCTTTTATAAATTTACAATCTCTATTCTATCTCTGTAAACTATTCCAGCTATTGAATTTGCTAATACTATGTTTGTAATTTCTTGCTCTGCAACATATTTTTTATTTAACCATCCATTTGTATTTATAAATTCTACTTCTGATCCTAAATTGAGTGCGATTATATTATTATTTGTATATATTTCTTTTGTTACTGATTCTGTTGTATATGTAAATTTACTCTTGTTTTCTGTGTTTATTATATTTACTATAGAATCAGCTGTAAATAATCCTGATGATTTTTCTTCAACTGTTGCACTTGCATTTGCTAATTCTATACTTGCAAATGCAATTTTTTTATCATTATTTTCTGATATTGTTTCTACAGTATCATCTGATTTAATCACTGTTATTTTATCTGTATATAAACAAATTAACTTTCCTTTTTCTTGATATTTAATATTAGTTATTAAATCATTATTTCCACCAGTGTAAGTTTTTTTATTTGAATTCTCTGCTTTTACTTTTGCTTCTTCAATTGAAAAGATTTTTATATTTGATTGTATTATTGTTCCTGATGTATCAATTTCTGCTAAAGCTAAGTATTTATTATCTTCCGAAATTGAAGTAGCTACTACTCTTGTCGTTGATAAAAATGTTTTAAATTGTAATTCCCCTAGGTTATTATATAATTCAACTACTGTTTTATAACTTGTATCAACTATTGTTACTGCTACATATCCGTTTTTATTAACTGTTACTTGTGCTATATTTCCTTCTATACTTTTTTCCCATGCAATATCTTTGTCTGATATAAGATATAACTTTTGCCCCTTTTCTTCTGCAACTATTAGATGTCTACTGTTAAAATTAAATATTGGCTTTGTTATTTCTATATTAAGACTATTTTCTTTTTTTCCTGTTACATCATAAATATCAAAATTATTATTACTTAATACTCCTATATACTTGTTAAATGCATACACTTGGCTATTGTCACTTTCTTCTAGTTCTATTGTTGGTAAATTGTTTTGTGTTATTTCTTTTCTAAGTATATTCTTATCTATCCAATTTCTTGCATTTTTATTTTTTACGTATATCAAACTTATTGTTACTAGAGCTATAATCAGTATTAATATAATTACTGATATTATTATTTTTTTCTTATTGATTTTTTTAGTTTTTTGTTCCGACGTTTCTTTCCAAAAATCTTTCATAAATTTTCTCCTTATCTTTTGCTATCTATGTTATACCAGTTTTTATCTATTTTTGCAATAGTTTTTGTCTATGAGGTACGAAAAAAATGAACAAGTGGGACGTTAAGAATTTGTTCTGTCCCCTTTGTTCATTTTT
>FR884507.1:0-2592 GCA_000435535.1 Clostridium sp. CAG:575
CCAAAGGCTTTAAAACTAACTGTTATAGCTGATACTAAAGCACTTAATATAAATTGTATATCAAAAGGTAATTTTATTTCATTTGCTATTTTCAAAGAAATTAATGCACTAATAGAACCACTAAGTACACCACAAATGTCACCTATAACATCGGCGCATATATTTGCAACTTTAGGAGCATTTTTTATTAATTTTATTGAATCTTTTGACCCTTTTACTTTTTTTGTTGCTTTTGCATGAAATTCTTCTTCATTTGCAACAGTTACTGCAACTCCTATAATATCAAAAAACACACCTATTAATATAACTAATACTAAAATCAAAAATGCAGGTATTAAACTTAAGTTTGATACTCCATTTGTTGAAACATATGAAAACATAATTGATAGTATAAAAGTTAATATAAAAGCTTGTACTGGCCAACTCATATTCGAGTGTTCTTTTTTATTTTCTTCTTTTTTGTTTTCCGTTTTTTTCATTTTATAATTTCCTCTCTTTTAGAACTTTAATATAATAGAATAAAAGCGAACATTAATAATTTTGTACTTATTAAAACATTTTAAAGTCCGTGTCTTTATTCGTGTGCGAAATTTGCAAAGCAAATTTCTGTGCAATATATTCATTATAGGAAAGTTCTCCGAACTTCCTATAATATGAATTAAGGTAAGCCTCAGCTTACCTTTTAATTTCTAAATAATTAAGTTAGATGGTAAAAACCTAAGTAAATTTTACGGTTTAGGTCTGGTTGAATTTCTCTACTTCCCGCTTAACATTACTGTTATAGCCGTTTCCGTTTAAGGGAACTAACTAAATTTATATTTAGCCACCAGATCGCCACTTAAATCCGTACCTTAATCCCTAGATTTTCAAGCTTTTTGATAAAGCAAACATTCTAGAAGTTTTCCTTAACATACTTTTTATAAAGTTATTAGTCTTTTTTGCAAATGCAATTTCATAATTAAAGTAAAAAACATTTGGCCAAAACATTATTTACTCGTGATAAACTAATCCCAATACCTTCACTCAAGACAGGCTACTCTATGTATTTCGTGTCTTGGCACTCAACATAGGTTTCACTTAAATTTTTCTATTTAAGTCTCCGCGAAACCAGGGAATCATATATATGCCATTACATACTACCCTAACCTCTTTACTCCCTGCTCACACACAAAACTGGCATTCCGCGCATAAACAAGAAACTTCAACGATGTGCCCTTTAGTGGATTTTTAGCCCCACCCTCATAACTTTAAGTACGACTAGAATAATGCACCATCAATTAATATTATAACAGATTAAAAAAAATATTCCAATTTATTTAAAAACTTTTTTAAGCCTTTAATCAATTTCTAGATTATGTTTTTGCATATTTTATAGTTTTTTCTCTATTTATCTCATTTAATCTTCATTTTTCTTTATCTATCTTATTAGTAATTTAAAAATTTTCTTATTTCTTTTTTTATTTCTTCTAAATCTTTATCATTAGCAATATCTAAAACATTGATATTATTATATTTTTCCTTTACTTCCTTTGACATTTCCAAGTAAACTCTTTGTTGTTTTATACTACTTTCAGCTTTAAATTCAGCTCCTTTAAAAACAGCTTTCCCATCTCTTTTTAGTCTTTCTACATACTCATTTTCATCTTGTAAATATAATGTTATATAATATATATCAAAATCCAATTTAGCAAATTGATCTAATAGTTTTTCATACACATCTGTAAATGTATATTCTTTTATTCCTAATCTACAATAATTTTCTTCTGTAAAAAATGTTCTATCAAAAATCAAATTTATACTTTTATTTTCTAACTTTTTCATATAATCTAATAAATCAATATACATTTCCTCAGCTTTTTTCTTTCCTGCAGCTGTACTATCAGCAGTTCCTGATAATCTATATAAATTTGAATATGGTAATGTGTGTCTTAAAAAATCTGTTATTGTTGTTTTTCCAGCTCCTTGTGGTCCTTCTACTACTATTATTTTTGAATTTGCCATTTTATTTCTTCTCCTCTTTTTTTACTTCTTTTTCTTTATTTTCTGTATCATTTTCTAATATCTTATTAATTGAATTCATAATATCATCAATATTCTCATCAAAATCATCTTTTATTAAATTAAACAATCTTTTCACCTCTTTAGCAGTATTATACTATTTTATAATTTATTTTTCAATTAAATTTTCATATTTACAACCATTTCCTTTCTTTCAAGGAACAAAATTTGATTAAAAATATTATATTTTACAATTATTTTTCAAACTTAATTCCATTTATAAAATTTGTTCTTAATTTTTATTATACAAGTTAAAATCTCAAATATTTTCAATATTATTGTAGCTTTTTACCCAAATTTGTTGTAAAATATTTATATATTTTAATAAGGAGGTTTGTTAGTTTTAAACTAACAAAATTAAACATGGATAAAATTGCAATTATTTCTGATGTACATGGTAATATTACAGCTCTAAACGAAGTATTAACCGATATTAAAAATAAACAAATTTCAAAAATCATTTCACTTGGTGATAATATAACAAAATGTACACACCCAGATTTAGTACTAGATATACTAAAAAAAGAATGTGAG
>FR884507.1:2651-3210 GCA_000435535.1 Clostridium sp. CAG:575
AAATCTGTAAACCAGAATCAAAAAATAAAAATTTCTGGACAAGAAACAAAATAGGAGAAAATAACGCTAATTATATATTAACTTTACCAAAATCTTATGAATTTTACCTTAGTGGACATTTAATAAGATTATTTCATGCCTCTCCTTATAGCTTAACACAAATTTTCAACCCAATGTATTCTCACGGTGATAATAATTCTATTGAAATAACACCAGATAAATTATTTGACAATACTTCTTTTATATCCAAATCAAAAGAAGACCCTATTCCTGATATTATTGGATATGGACATATACATACTCCTCTTATTGTCCGTTATAAAAATAAAACTATATTTAATCCTGGTAGTGTAGGTGTTCCAATAGAAATGCTAAATAATAATATAAATGATAAAACTAACATATTTTCAACAGTTGCATCTTATATTATATTAGAAGGTAATCTAAATAGCACAAATCTTTCTTCTATATCTTTTCAATTAGTTAGAGTTCCTTACAATATAGAAAAAGAAATTAAAGATTTAAAAAAATCTGATATGCCAAATAAAGAAGAAACAAT
>FR884508.1 GCA_000435535.1 Clostridium sp. CAG:575
ACTTTCTCATGATATAAATTATAAAATAAAAAATATATTAAAAAATAAATTAGTAAAAGGAGAAAAGAAAAATGGCAAAGATTTTAGAAGATATTTCAAGAACATTTAATGAGTTCTTATTATTACCAAATTTGACAACAGAGGAGTGTATACCAAATAATGTATCTTTAAAAACTCCACTTGTAAAATTCAAAAAAGGAGAAGAACCAAAATATTCTGCAAATGTTCCAATGGTTTCTGCAATCATGCAATCTGTATCTGGCGAAAAAATGGGTATAGCTTTAGCAAGAGAAGGTGGAGTAGCTTTTATTTATGGAGCACAATCAATTGAAGCAGAAGCAGAAATGGTTAAACATGTAAAAAAACATAAAGCTGGTTTTGTAATAAGTGATTCTAACGTAAAAAGTGGAACAACATTAAGAGAAGTATTAGAATTAGTAGAAGAGACTGGACATTCAACAGTAATGATAACAGAAGATGGAACAGAAAATGGAAAATTTTTAGGTTTAGTTACTGATAAAGATTATAGAGTATCAAGAGATAACCTAGATGCGCCAATTGACAATTATATGACACCAAAAGAAAACGTTATTTGGGCAGAAGAAGGAATCAATTTAGGAGAAGCAAATGATAAAATATGGGAAACAAAAAAAGAATGTTTACCAATTTTAACAAAAGAAGGTAACTTAAAATATTTAGTATTCAGAAAAGATTATGAAGAAAGAAAAAATAATCCAAATTCTTTGTTAGATGAAAATAAAAGATATATTGTTGGTGCAGGAATTAATACTAGAGATTATAAAGAAAGAATTCCAGCATTAGTAGAAGCTGGAGCAGATATGCTTTGTATGGATTCATCAGATGGATATTCAGTATGGCAAAAGAACACTATTGACTTTGTAAGAGAAAAATATGGAGATAGTGTAAAAATTGGTGCAGGTAATGTTGTAGATAAAGAAGGATTTTTATATTTAGCAAAAGCTGGAGCAGACTTTATAAAAGTAGGAGTTGGCGGTGGTTCAATTTGTATCACCCGAGAAACAAAAGGAATTGGACGTGGACAAGCAAGTGCTTTAATAGATGTTGTTGCAGCACGTGATGAATATTACAAAGAAACAGGAGTATATATTCCAGTATGCTCTGATGGTGGAATAGTACATGATCATCATATAACAATAGCACTTGCTTTAGGAGCAGACTTTGTTATGATGGGAAGATATTTTGCGAGATTTGATGAAAGCCCTACAAGAGTTTTACAAATAGGAAACAACTATGTTAAAGAATATTGGGGAGAAGGTTCAAATCGTGCTAGAAATTGGCAAAGATATGACCTAGGAGGAGATAAGAAAAAATTATCTTTTGAAGAAGGGGTAGATTCTTATATACCTTATGCTGGTTCTTTAAAGAGTAATTTATCTGTAACAGTTGCTAAAATTAAATCAACTATGTGTAACTGTGGTGTAACTTCAATAAAAGAATTACATGAAAAAGCTAGATTAACTTTAGTTTCTAATGTAAGTATTGCTGAAGGTAGTGCTCATGATGTTATGCTAAAAGAGGTAGATAAAAATTATAATAATTAATTTTTTAAGGTCTTATGGAATTTTCCATAAGACCTTTTTTCTAAAGTATTCCAGCAGTAGGAATATAGCTATCATCAGGAGGATAAACATATTCTTCAGAAGGTTTCTCAGTATGTTCAATATTTGTAATTTTTATAATCGGCATATCGCCATGATAATTACCTTTAACAATTTCGCCTGTTACATTAATCCATGTATCATTTTCAAAATCTTTTGCATTGTTACATTCACACAAAAAACCTACAACAACAGTTTGAGAGTTAGAACTAACAATCATATTCCTAGCTAATACAAATTGATTTTCTTGTAAATCTAAAACTCTGTAAACATATCCAGTAAAATTAATTTTTAAACCAACATAAGAATCAATATTTTCATGTACAGCTTTTAATACATTAGTATAATTTTTGACTTGAATTTGAGATACTCCGTTTCGAGGTAGGCATTTGCTAGAATTTGATGAACTATTTGTTGCACCAGCAAAAACTTTATACATAACAATTCCTAAAATAAAAATTAAAAGAATAATTACACCAATAAAGAAATATTTAAAAACTTTACTACCGATTTATTTTAACATTGAATACAAACATATAAAATCCTCTTTTCATTATAAGTTTAATAAAATATATGATAAAAATATATAAATATGACAAGAAGGGATAGCACTGTAAATAAAACTTAAAAAATCCATTTGTTTTTTTACCTGAAAACTATTGCTAAAAAATATATTTAGTGATATAGTTACAAAGGAAAATAACGAAAATAAAAAACTTAGGAGGAAGGTACTAATATGAAATTATTTAAGACATATAGTGAAAAAGAAGTAAAAAGAGTAATGCCTATTGTAAACAAAATCAATAGCTTAGAAGAAGAAATGACAAAATTAACAGACAAAGAGTTAAGAGAAAAAACAGATTATTTCAAAAAACAATTAGAAGAAGGAAAAACATTAGATGATATATTACCAGAAGCATTTGCAGTAGTAAGAGAAGCATCAAAAAGAACATTAGGAATGAGACATTTCGATGTTCAATTAATAGGTGGAATCATATTACATCAAGGAAGAATTGCAGAAATGAAAACTGGTGAAGGAAAAACATTAGTTGCAACATTACCAGTATACTTAAATGCACTTGAAGAAAAAGGTGTACACGTAATTACAGTAAACGATTACTTAGCAAAAAGAGATAGTGAATGGATGGGAAAACTATATAAATTCTTAGGATTATCTGTAGGATTAGTTATAGCAGGAATGGATCCAGAAGCAAAACAAAAAGCATATGCAGCTGATATTACATATGGTACAAATAATGAATTTGGTTTTGATTACTTAAGAGACAATATGGTAATTTATAAAAATCAATTAGTACAAAGAGGACTACACTATGCAATAGTTGACGAAATTGATAGTATTTTGATAGATGAAGCAAGAACACCACTTATTATTTCTGGTAGAGCAAATGAATCATCAGATTTATACAAAAAAGCAAATGATTTCGTAAGAAAACTAGAAGCAAAAGTTATAATAGAAGAAGATATAAAAGACTTTGAACAAGCAGAAGATAATGAAAAATACGATTATATAGTTGACTTAAAAGCAAAATCTGCATCATTAACACAAAAAGGTATTAAGAAAGCAGAAGAATTTTTTGGACTAGAAAACTTTAACGACTTAGAGAATTCAACATTAGTTCACCATGTAAACCAAGCATTACGTGCACATGGAGTAATGAAAAAAGATATAGATTACATCGTAAAAGATGGAGAAGTTCTAATTGTAGATGAATTTACAGGTCGTATTATGTATGGTAGAAGATACAATAACGGATTACATCAAGCAATAGAAGCAAAAGAAAAAGTTAAAATTGCAGATGAATCAAAAACACTTGCAACAATTACATTCCAAAACTACTTTAGAATGTATGACAAATTATCAGGTATGACAGGTACTGCTATGACAGAAGAATCAGAATTCGAAGAAATATATAACTTAGATGTTGTAGAAATACCAACAAACAAACCAATGGTTCGTAATGATAAAAATGATGTTATATATAAAAACGAAGCAGCAAAATTTAGAGCAGTAGTTGAAGATGTAAAAGCAAGCCATGCAAAAGGACAACCAGTTTTAATTGGTACAGTTTCAATTGAAAAATCTGAAAAATTAAGTAAATTATTAACAGAAGCTCGTATTCCACATGAAGTATTAAATGCTAAATCACATGAAAAAGAAGCTATGATAGTTGCACAAGCTGGTAAATTTGGAGCTGTTACAATAGCAACAAACATGGCAGGACGTGGTACTGATATCATGTTAGGTGGAAATAGTGAATATTTAGCAAAAGAAGAAATGAAGAAAAATAAAGTACCAGAATACTTAATAGAAGAATCTAACACATATTATGAAACAGATGACCAAGATATATTAAGAGCTAGAGAACAATTCAATAAAGCAGTTGAAAAATATGATGAAAAAATCAAAGATGAAAAAGAAAAAGTAATCAATGCAGGTGGATTAAAAATAATTGGTACAGAAAGACATGAATCAAGAAGAATTGACAACCAATTAAGAGGACGTTCTGGACGTCAAGGAGATGTCGGAGAATCACAATTCTACATTGGACTTGATGATGATTTAATGAAAATCTTTGGTGGAGATGCTATAACAAAAGTTTATAATACATTAGGTGCAGATGAAAACATGCCAATAGCATCAAGAATGATATCAAAAACAGTTGAAAATGCTCAAAAGAAAGTTGAAGGAAGAAACTTTAGTATTCGTAAAAATGTATTAAAATATGATGATGTTATGAATGCACAAAGAGAAATTATATACACACAAAGAAGAGAAGTATTAGATGGAGAAGATATCCATCAAAACATCTTAAATATGATTAATACAATAGCGGAAGAAACTGTTGCAATGTTTGTAGAAGGCGAAGATGGAAAATCTGTAAATGAAGAATCATTAATACCAGAAATAACAAATATTTTCGGATTAGATATGGCTGAATTTATTAAAGCAAATAAAAATGATTCAACAGCAATCATAGAAGAAATAGAAAAACAAGCAATTTCTAAATACCAAGCTAAAGAAGATGAAATTACACCAGAAAGAATGAGAGAACTTGAAAGAATAGTAATGCTTAAAGTTGTTGATGAAAAATGGATGGATCACATTGACAACATGGATGAATTAAAAAATGGTATTGGATTACGTGCATATGGACAACAAGACCCAGTTGTAAAATACAGAGTTGAAGGTATGGACATGTTTGAAGAAATGATTGCAAATATAAAAGTAGATGTTGTTAAAATCCTTATGAATATAAGAAGACAAAATCAAAATGCACAAAGACAAGAAACAGCAAAAATTACAGGTGCGGCATTAGAAGCTATTAATAGTGTTGATGGTGGTAAAAAAATAAGTACACCAGAATATAGCCAAACAGTTGTAAATGAAGGACCAAAAGTAGGTAGAAACGACAAGTGCCCATGCGGCTCAGGTCTTAAATATAAAAATTGTTGTGGAAAAAATAAGTAATATTAGCATTTTTAGCGATTAGAATTTTTAAACAAATATTTAATTTTGGAATAAAAATATAAAAAATAAATAAAAACTTTCCTTTTTGAAATAATATGATTTAATATTATTAGAGTAAAAAGGAGAGTTTTATTATATTAAGAGAAAAAAATAAAATTATATAGAGAAAGTAAAAACATGACACAAGTTGAAATCGCAGAGTTATTAGGGGTAAAACCAGCTACAATTTTTAAATATGAAGCTGGAACATTAGAGGCTAATATGGAATTATTAAAAAACTATAAATGAAATAATAGAATTTCATGCAAAGTTTGAAAAGATACATCCGTTTCAAGATGGTAATGGTAGAATAGGAAGAATAATTGCTTTCAAAGAATGTTTAAAGAATAATATACTACCATTTATCCTTTTAGATAAAGATAAATTATTTTACTATAGAGGATTAAATCAATATCAAACTAATAAAGAAAAAGGATATTTAATTGATACTTGTTTGAATGCTCAAGTATACACTGTTTCCGCTTGAAGAAAATGCATATTATTAAAGGATGCGATGTTCTGAAGAGTTAATTAAAAATTACTTGTTTTTATTTTATTTGTCATAACTATTAGTTATATCAAAAGTATAAAAAAGTATTTTTAAAAAAAACAATATATAGTATAATAAAAATGTAAAAAAATTTATAATAAGTGATTTATAAAAAGGAGGTAAACTTTATGCGGGAATATTATGGAGAACTAAGTAATTGTTTAGAGTACATTGAAGACAAAAAACACAAAGCTATTCCATGGAAAGATTATGAATTTTCTTTTAAATTTCATAATAGTACTAATTACACATTGGAATTAAAAAGAAAAGGAAAGCATTATAGTTTTGCAACAGTTGAACCAAAAGAAGAACTTCAAATTCAGGTTGATAAATGGGGAGATGGAGAAATTTTTGTGTACGCAAAAGAGGATATGAAGCTAAAATGCAACTTTGATATTGAGCGTGGTTGCATGATAAAAAGAAACTTAGTAGAACATATAAAAGATAAAGTTTATATTGCACCGGTTTTTAAAAACGGTATAATCACAATAGTAACATGTGATAATTGTGGACCTAATTTTGGAAAAGAAGTTAAATATAAGATTAGTCCATTAGAAAAACCAGCTAAAATGATTAAGGTTTGTAATTTTACATCTTATGACATTATTATTTCTATGGAAAACGCAGTAATTCAACGAATAGAATCTAATAATAAAAGAAATGAAAAATGTCATTCAAAATTTGTTGGTATTCCATTAAATGGTATTATATATATTGATACTGTATCTGAGGAAATAACATGGAAAGATGATTATGGCGTTCGTGAAGCTGCAATACTTCGGGTTAATGGATGTTGCATAAAAATTAATAATGGAAGTTGTTCTGAATGTATTAGTGTTATAGGACCAGAACTTTCAGAACCATATATTCGTCACTTATACGCAAGTTTTAGAAGAAATCTTAAATATGAAGGTGATGTTAATATTAGGTGCAACACTATTGATTATAGGATTGATTAAGTCCAAATCACAAAAAGATAGACTAATTTTTAAGTCTAAGAAAAGCATGGGATGTATTGAATATTTCATGCTTTTATGATATAAAAAATATGTAAAAGTATACATTCAGGAGTGATATAAATGATAGATTTTGAATTATATAGGATTTTTGTTGCAGTTGCAAAAGTAGAAAATATAAAAAAACACTTTGTTAAGTTATATAAAAACTTGTCTATAAAAAATGTACATAGACAAGTTTTTTTGAGAAAATAAGTCAAATAGTTTGTTTTTTATTACTAATAATATAGTCTATTTAAATTTACTTCAAAGGTAACTCTATAGAAAAAATTAACGAAAAAGTTTCATTTTTGTTTGACAAATTTTTAAAAAAATTATATAATAGTAAAGTTCGCTAAGACATTAATAAATAGAAAAAAGATATAAAATTACTTAAACTTAAGAAAAAATTTATACTGTATTCATTATTCAAATGTCAAATTTTATAATAAAAAGAGGAGGAAGAAATGGAACAAGAAAACATATTAGGAAAAGAAAAAATAGGAAAATTAATCAGAAAATTCTCAATCCCTTGTATAATATCAATGCTAGTGAACTCATTATATAACATAGTTGACCAAATATTTATAGGTCAGGGAGTAGGATATTTAGGAAATGGAGCTACAAACGTAGTATTCCCATTAGTAATGATAGGATTATCATTTTCACTTATGTTTGGAGATGGTGCATCAGCATATTTAAGTTTAAAATTGGGAGAAAAAAAGAAAAAAGAAGCAGAAATAGGAATTGGAAATGGAATATTGCTTTCTACAATTGTTTCAATTATATTCTGTATAGCAACATTAATATTTTTACCACAACTTTTAAAATTGTTTGGATGTACTGAAAATCTAAAAAGCTATGCACTAACTTATGGAAGCATCATTGCAATAGGATTACCATTCTCTATGATTGGAACAACATTAAACTCAATAATTAGAGCAGATGGAAGCCCTAAATATTCAATGATAACAATGGTTGCTGGAGCAATATTAAATACAATATTAGACCCAATATTTATTTTTGTATTACATAAAGGAGTAGAGGGAGCAGCAATTGCAACTGTAATAAGCCAAATTTTAACATTTGTTTTAAATATTGCATATGTAAAAAGATTCAAAACAATTAAAATAACAAAGGATTGCTTGAAATTAAGAGTAAATGTATGTAAAAAAATTGTAACACTTGGAATAAGTAGCTTTATTACTCAAATGAGTATTGTATGTGTTATGACAGCAGAAAATAACTTACTTGGAAAATATGGAGCAGAAAGTAAATTTGGAGCGGAAATTCCTATAACAGTATTAGGAATAGTAATGAAAATAAATCAAATATTAAATAGCATAATAATTGGTATTGCAGCAGGAAGTCAACCAATATTAGGATATAACTATGGAGCACAGAAATTTGATAGGGTAAAGCAAACTTTAAAAATTGTTTTGGGTTCAAGTGTTATTATAAGTACTATCGCATTCATATTATTCCAAACAATACCAGATAAATTAATTTTAATATTTGGTAGTGGTGATGCAAATTACATGGAATTTGCTTGCTTAGCATTTAGAACTTACTTATTACTTTGCATATTTAATGGTGTTCAAATACCATCAGGAATATTCTTCCAGGCAATTGGGAAAAGCACAAAAAGTGCAATTTTATCACTTTCAAGACAAATTGTTATTTTAATACCATCAATGATAATACTTAGCCATATTTTCGGAATTATGGGAGTTTTAGCTGCAGGACCTGTTGCTGACGGATTAGCATTTATATTAGCAGCTATTTTATTAGCAAGAGAAATTAAACATTTAAAAAACAACGGAACGGAAGAAGTTATTGTTAAAAAAGACGAGCAAAATAGTATTAAACCAGAAAATAATATTGTAATAACAATAGCAAGAGAATATGGTTCTGGAGGAAGATATATAGGAAAGTTAGTAGCTGAAAGACTTGGAATAAAATTATATGACAAAGAATTTATAGCAAAAATAGCAGAAGATACAGGGCTTTCAAGTGAATATATTGAAAACAATGAACAAAAAAGAAATGTATTGGATAGCTTGAACAACGGATATTATGCAGGATTAAGCAATGCAGATGAATTATTTGTTAAAGAATCAGAATTGATTAAAAAAATTGCAGGTACAGAATCATGTGTAATAGTAGGAAGATGTGCAGATTTTATATTAAAAGACAATAAAAATGTATTAAAAGTATTTATTAATAGTGATATAAATGATAAAATAAAAAGAGCTACAGAAATTTATGGAATGGATACTGAAAAAGCAGAAAAAGAAATTGCAAGAATAAATAAATTAAGATCAAATCATTATAAATATTATACAGAAAATGAATGGAATGATCCATCAAATTATGATATTTGTATAAACAGTGATGCAATTGGTATAGAAAATTCAGTAGAATTAATTTGCAATTTAGCTAATAAGTTATTACCTGTAGAAATCAATTAATATAATATAAATGACATGATAAAATTTTCTTCTTAATTTTTTCATGTCATTTTAAATTAAAATTCATTTAAAATTGGAAAGAAGTGATAAAATGTTAGAATTAGAAGAAAATAACAGACTATTAGAAGAATTAAAACAAAAATTGCAGAATTTAGGTGAGTCTCTTTGACATATCAACAACAGAAAAAGAACTAAAAGTTTTAGAAGAGATAACATCAAATGCAGAATTTTGGAATTCCAATAATGAAGAAACAGCAAAAGTTTTATCTCAAATTAAAAATCTAAAAAGTAAGAGTACAAAATATAGAAATATAGAAAAAGAAATAAATGAATGTATAGAATTATCTGAACTACTAAAAGACGAATTTGAAGAAGAACTTTTAAAAGAAGTTTTAAAAAATACTAAAAAAATCCAGAAGGAACTAGAAAAATTAGAACTAGAAACGTTGTTATCTGGTAAATATGATGTAAACAATGCAATTATCACAATCCATCCAGGAGCAGGTGGAACAGAATCACAGGATTGGGCTGAAATGTTATATAGAATGTATACTAGATGGGCAACAAAAAATGATTATGAGGTTAAAGAACTTGATTATTTAGAAGGGGAAGAGGCAGGACTAAAAAGCGTTACATTTGAGATTGTTGGACAAAATGCTTATGGATATATGAGAAGTGAAAAAGGAGTACACAGATTAGTCAGAATTTCTCCTTTTGATAGTGGTGGAAGACGTCATACATCATTTGCATCAGTTGAAGTATTACCAGAAATAACAGATGATATTGAAATAAATATAAATCCAGATGATTTAAGAATAGACACTTATCGTGCTTCAGGTGCAGGAGGACAACACATAAATAAGACATCATCAGCAGTCAGAATTACGCACATACCAACAAATATAGTTGTAGCATGTCAATCAGAACGTTCTCAAATTCAAAATAGAGAAACAGCTATGAAAATGTTAAAATCAAAATTATTTGATTTGAAAGAACAAGAACATAAAGAAAAAATTGAGGATTTAAAAGGAGAACAAAAAGATATAGCTTGGGGAAGTCAAATCCGTTCATATGTATTTTGTCCATATACAATGGTTAAAGACCACAGAACAAATTACGAAGTTGGAAATGTTCAAGGTGTTATGGATGGAGATTTAGATGGATTTATGGAAAGCTATTTAAAAAATGAGAATTAATATTTTCTTGTTAAATTATAACATAAAATCCAAAGTTTGCTACGTAAAATAGCATATTTCTATTGACCATATAAAATAAAAATCATATAATATAAAAAGCCATATTTTGAATAAGATAAGGCTTTATATATTATTTTAAAGAGGTGGCCAAAATGGACACAATAGTCATGAAATTTGGAGGAAGTTCTGTTGCAGATAATGAAAGATTAAAAATTGTAGCACAAAAAATAATTGACTTATACAATAAAGAAAACAACATTGTTGTAATACTTTCTGCACAAGGAAAAACAACAGATAAACTAATTAATGAAGCAATACAACTTTCTGAAAATACAAAAGATAGGGAAATGGATATGTTACTTAGTTCAGGAGAACAAATAGCAGTGGCAAAATTAAGCATTTTATTAAATGGATTAGGATATAATGCAATTTCACTGACGGGTTGGCAAGCTGGGATTTTAACTAATAATACAAATCAAAATGCAACTATAGAAAATATAGATACAACAAGAATTTTAAATGAACTGACACAAAGAAACATCGTTATTGTAACAGGATTCCAAGGATATAACGAAAATTTAGATATTACGACATTGGGTAGGGGTGGCTCAGACACATCTGCAGTTGCAATTGCTGCAGCTTTAAATGCAAAAGAATGTTATATTTTTTCTGATGTTGATGGTGTATATACCGCAGACCCTAACAAAATAGAAAATGCAAAAAAATTATCAGCACTTTCATATAATGAAATGATGGAAATATCAAGTGAAGGGGCAAAAGTTCTTCATAATAGATGTGTTGAAATAGGAGAAAAATTTAAAATTCCTATTATCACAAAGTCAACATTTAATAATAAAGCAGGTACAATAATTACAGATATTATAGAAGAAAATACTATAAAAAGCGTTGTAAAAAAAGATATTTCTAGAATTTCTATTGTTGGAAATGGAATTATTAGGAATTATGAATGTATAAGAAAAATTTTAGATATTATAGAAAAAAATAAGTTAGAAATGCTTGAATTTGATGTTTCTGAATCAAAAATTTCTGTTGATTTTAAAGGAATTGTTGATGATAGAATCTTGAATGAAATACATGAAAGTGTAATATAAAAAATATAAATACCATAATTATATTCTAATATATAATTATGGATTACTCTAAAATTATGAAAAAATCGCTGCCAAATATATAAACAGCGATTTTTTCATATTACTACAAAATTTTTGCAGCAACATAAGCTAACTTACTTCTAACAGACTCTTCATCTTCAAGAGTAACCTGCCAACACAAAGAATTTCCTTTCATTTTTTCCGAAAGATAAACCAAACCATTATATCGTTCATTTAGTTCTGGATTATCAATCTGAGTAGGATCACCAAGAAAGATAAATTTAGATCCTTCACCAGCCCTTGTTACAATACTTTTAATTACAGAAGGTTCAATATTCTGAGCTTCATCGATGATAAAAACAGTATCAATTATGCTTCGACCTCTAAGATGACCAATTAACTGTAAAACAATAGTTCCCTGTTCTATCAACAATTTTGCACTTTCCTTGGCTGTCTTAGCTGGAGAATCCAAAAAGCCTCCTTTATCATCATCTGAATCACTTCCTAAATTATGTTTTTTAACATTATTTAATTTGTTATTGCTGTTCTTTTCTTTTTTTGCTTTTTTCTTTCCTAACAATAATGTTAAATTATCCATAATACCACCAAGATAAGGATCAAATTTCTGTTCCAAAGCACCTGGTAAGTAACCCAGATTTTCTTCTCTTAAAGTTTCTGTAGGTGTTGTTACTAAAATTTGAGAATAAATCTTATCATTAGGTTCTGTAGTTTTTTGTAAAGCACATGCCATAGAAAGAATTGTTTTTCCTGTTCCAGCTCCTCCTTTTATAATAACAATTGGTGCTTCATCTGGAGAAGATAATAAAGCTTCTAAAGCCATATGTTGACCAGCCTTTTTAGCATTAATACCATATGGGCGGCTCTCAGAATATTTTAAAGGAACTATCTTCTTGCCATCATACCTTGCTAATATAGTGTGATTCGGATCACATAAAGAAGAAATTGTTAAGAAAAGATTTGGAATCCATTCTATTTCATTATATTTGATAATCTCTTTAATTTCAAGATATCCTCTAGAATAAAAAAGATCCAATCTTTCGTCACTAACCTTACAGCTTATTCTTCCTTTGTACTGATCTTCTAGTGTTGGAAAAATATCATCTTTAAAAGGCTGTGCTCTAATGCCAAGCGACTGTAACTTCATTCTAAAAGCCGGACTTTTAGAAATTACAATAATAGGAACACTTTTTCCTAATTTGTTTTTAAGCCCTAATGCTATTTTAATTCTACGTTTATTAAATGGGGAAAGGTTGCCAACATTCTTAGAAATCTCAACATCATGATAACCTTTTTCGAATCTAAGAATAGAACCATTCTTTTGCCGTACGCCATCATCTGATAAAAGATCTGTTACTCTGAACATTGAAAAATAGTCCAATAACTTCTTTGCAATTCTTCCTTTCTCTGTAAAATTCGTTGAAAGCTTATGCAATTCATCAATTCCTTCAGGAAATGGAATAATTATAGTATTATCATTTCCAAACCGAAGAGTACTATCTTCACTAGATGTCAATGACTGAATCCCTAAAATAAAGATTTTTTTTGCTGCCATAAGTTACGCTCCTTTTCTTTAAAAGTTTTATATTCATAATAGTATATTATGAATATATATAATAGTTACGTAACTATTATATACCAAAACTTGACATAATTCAACAAAATTCAAAAATTATTTTTTTGTTCTAAAAAAGACAACCATTGAATATATATAAATATCAGGAAAATAAAGAAAAGGAGACATGTATTATGACTGTTGATGAAAGAAAAAATCTAAGTACAGGAGTTATACAAAATTTAATTTTAGAAAATAGGGGAAAGTTAAGTATATCAGGAGTAAATGACGTATTAAGTTTTGATGATCAAGTTGTTATGGTTGAAACAGAACTAGGCTTATTAACAGTAAAGGGAGAAGGACTTAGAATAAATAAATTAAGTATTGACACTTCAGAAGTAATAGTAGAAGGAGATATATCTTATTTAGCATATAGTGATAAAGAAATGGAAAAAAATAAAAGTAGTATTATTAGTAAAATATTCAAGTAGGAATTTATAAAAACAAAGGATGGATGATTTATATGATTTTAAATCAAGCTTATATTTTCTTAATATTTGTAATAAATGGTTTTTTAATAGGTATTTTATTTGATATTTTTAGAATTTTAAGAAAAAGCTTTAAAACAAAAGATATTATTACATATATAGAGGACATATTATTTTGGATTTTAACAGGTTTACTACTACTATACTCTATATTTACCTTTAGTAATGGAGAACTTCGATTATACATGTTTTTAGGCGTATTTATAGGATGCATTTTATATATGATAATAATTAGTCAATATTTTATAAAAATAAACGTAAAAATAATCTTATTTACAAAAGGAATCGTCTATAAAATATTTTATATTTTAACTTTTCCAATGAGAATATTATTAAAAATACTTAAAAAATTTCTATTTAAACCAATTCATTTTCTAACAATAAATATTAAAAAAATTCAAAAAAATATAAAAGAAAAATGCAAAAATTTGATTAATTTTAATAGAAAGAAAATAAAAACACAAAAAACTTAATTTTTTTCAAAATTAAGAAGGATTTTATCAAAAAAAGTAGAAATATATATTATATGAATTTTAGACTGGAGATAAACAGATGAAAAAGAAATTATATAAAAAATTATTAATTTTATTAGTTTTAA
>FR884509.1:0-5440 GCA_000435535.1 Clostridium sp. CAG:575
TATCCCTCTGGGGCCTTTATTTCTTTGTATTTATATTCTCCATATTCTAGTGATGGTATTCCTATCTCACCTTTTTCATCTGTTGTTATTTGTATTGGGTTTCCTGCACTATCTAGTACTGCATTTCCATCTTTGTCATATATTCCTATTATTGCTCCAGCTACTGGTATCGTGGTTCCTGTTTTATATTTTTTTATTTTAGTTGCTCCCGCTACAGATGTAACTATTTTATTATAAAAAATTATCTTTGCATTTCCTTCTTCATCAAAAATCTTTACTTTATCATCATCAGTATCTTCAAATGTTATAACTCCCTCATTAGAAACCGAAAATTTATATACTTCTGAATTCAACACATAACCATTAGGTGCTTTTACTTCTTGAATTGTATATTTACCCTCTTTTAATTTAGTTAAACTAAACACACCATTTGAATTTGTTATGCCTTCTCTTACTATCTTTCCTTCCTCATTTTTTACTTCGAATTTTGCCCCTTTTAAAACTTTTCCATTCATATCAGATTTTATAACAGGAAAGCTATAGTTATTTATTTCTAATTCAGTTCTTATAAACCAAATTTCACTCAATATTGGACATCCATGTTCAGTATATGATGATATTAAACCAAAGTCTTCTCCTACATGTTTTGAATAATCTAAATTGACATTTAAAATTTCTGTTCCATTATCACTAACAGTAATATTTGTTGGAGATGCCTTCATAACTAAGTTATGTATTGTCGCTGAAGTCTTATCAACAGACGCTATTGGTTCTCCTGCATATGACTCAACTGTCCTATCAGCAGTTGTTTCAAATTCTTCTAAATTTACATTATCTAATCTATATAGACAAATTTTAGTTTCTTGAAATAATAATATATATCCTGATAATTCATTATTGCTTCTACTAGCATTAAGTATAAAACCTGCTCCATCCAAAGTATGATAACTTGCCTTTGTTTCATCTAATATAAATGAAAACTTTTTTTCACCAGCATATTCATATTCTTTATATAAAAAATCCTTATACGATGTTGTACCATAACCATAAAATTTAAATGCTTCACTATCAACAATAATATGTTCTCCATTATAAGCAAAATCATCTTTTGTAAATCTTGTATGCCATTCCCAATATGCATCATCATAATAATGATAATATGTATCTTTAAATATAGGTGTACTTACATTTTCCTCTATACTCCAAATTTCATCAAAATCCCAATTATCATAAGTAATTATATTTTTTAATTCATCTAATGTTTGATGGATTCCCTTTCCCTCTTCATTACTTACATTCTCTATATAATAATACGAAGATACTAATTCTCCACTATTATTTCCTACAATTCCTCCTGATATCTCATTATTAACATTCTTTTGAATATTATCAATTGAATATGTATTAGTTACATTACCAGAATTTTCTCCTATAATTCCTCCAATAACTGCTGTAGTTCCTTCTATATTTACTTTTCCTTTACTATATGAATTGATTACTTTCCCTCTTGATTTTCCAGCAATTCCACCTTCATATATATTTTTTATACTGTTTGCTATAATAGTACCTTTATTACTAGACGTACTTATCCATTCATTATTTA
This sequence comes from Clostridium sp. CAG:575, assembly GCA_000435535.1. Lineage (GTDB taxonomy): Bacteria > Bacillota > Clostridia > TANB77 > CAG-508 > CAG-269. Next base: position 1,604 of record FR884509.1, read on the forward strand.
ACCCAATTATACCACCAACATATGCCGTCGTTACATTTCCAGTATTTTTAATTGTCCCTTCACTATTTGCTCTAGTAATTGTATTATCGTTACATCCAGCAACTTGACCAAAATATAAATGTTCTGCATCTCCCAAATTAGTTAATGTACCATTAGTAGAAGTATTTTCTAATTTTTCTATATTATATCCTGCAATTTGCCCCATATACAAAACTGTAGCATCACCTGAATTATTAATACTTCCGTTTATCTGTACATTTTTTATTACACCTTTATTATATCCGGCAATTCCACCAATATAAGAAATATTATTATTAGCTTCCATATCAATTTTTAAATTTTCTATCTTTAAATCTTGAACAATTCCATAATTTTGTCCAAATATTCCAACATAATTATCATCTGATTTCACTGTTAAATTGCTAATTTTATGATTATCTCCATTTAATGTTCCACTAAAAATCCTACTTGTATAATTAAAATTTTCAATATTAGTTGCATCTATATCCGTTGTTAATTTTAAATATTCTTTTCCAGTCAATAAATTGATTTTTGATAGTTGTTCAGCATTCTCTATACGAATAGGATTTTCTTCTGTGCCTTCTCCTGTAAATCCATCATAATTTATATTTTCTTTTAAAACTTGAATTGGCTTTTTCACACTCGCTAAATATGGAAAACTTTTTCCATTCTCATCTATCGTCCATATTGAATTAAAATTAAAGCCTCCAAATGTATCTTTATCAACCATTTCATCTACTGTTTTATCTAATCCTGTAGAATTATTAATTCCTGAACTTGATAATCCCATCGTCTCTGTACACCAATAAGTTCCTGATATATACACATAATTATTAGCTATTAAGCCTATTATTCCTCCGGCAGAACCTGCTTCCGATAAATTTTCTGTATTTATTCTTCCAAATGCATATGTATTATTTATTTGTATACTAAATCCTTTTCCTATAATTCCTCCAATGTAAGAATCTGATACCCCCTGTATATCTACATTCATATTTATAGCTGAAAAAGAATTTTTTAATATAGTTTTCATTCTCGCTTGATTTAAACTTGGATTCATTACTGTAGACTGTCCTATTAATCCTCCTAAATAAAGTGGCATATTTACAGTTCTTACAATAATATTACCATTTGAATATGAATTTTGAATAGTCGGTTCACTTCCTCTATTATCAATACATAAACCAATTAATCCTCCTATTGAAACCTCATCATTAATTGCATCTACCTCAATCAACGTATTAGTATAACTATTATTAACATTTCCAATTGAACCTCCAATTAATCCTCCTATATTTCCTGGTGATTTTGAACGTACTATAGCTTCTGAATATAAGTTACTTATACTATATCTATTATTTCCTTGTACATAATAGCCTATTAATCCTCCTATATAGGTATTATCACGCGATAAAAATCTTGAATTATTTATTACTCTACCATTTGAATTACAATTTTCTATCATCGTTCCTTTTCCAGAATTATTAACTACATTCTCTCCATTATATGCACCTATCAATCCTCCTAATTTACACATTTTATCCTCATCTGAATTATTTATTACTACTGCATTACTACTACATTTTTCTATTATTGTACCATCTGCTACTCCTATTAATCCTCCTACTACTCTATCACCTAAAGCTTCTGTAATAACCTGTCCCGTTGTACTGCAATTGTTTATTGTACCTGATAACCTTCCGAACATTCCTCCTATACTAGAATTTGTCGAATTATTTGAATCTTGTATAATATTATTTCCTATAATATGAATATTTTCTATATCTTTCTGAGGATTTGCCCAACCAGCTAACCCTCCAACATATGTAATACCACCTTTATAACTTGACTTTGCTTTTATATTTTCAATGATTAAATTTTGTACTCTTCCACGAAGAATTCCAAAAATTCCAACATATTGATCTGAGCTCTCAATATTAATATTAGAAATCTTATGATAATTTCCATCTAATATTCCACTATAATTTGGTATTATTTCAAATTTTTCATTTTCAAAATCAATATCTTTCATCAAAATATATTTGCTAGAACCATTAGAATTCTTTAACTGTTGAAAATCCTCAGCCGTATATATCCCCACATAACCATCCGGTACAGTATCTTGGCTGAGATTATAGTTTTCTACTTCTGCTTCACCACTTTCAGCAAAAACTATTATATATTTTCCCAATGTTACATACATCAAAATTAAACTTGTAATAATTATAAATATCTTTTTTAAAATATTGTTAATCTTTTTCACAGTTAATCTCCTTTAAATTTATCTTTTCACTACCTATATTATAATATTAAAATACTAAAGTTTAAATATGCTCAATAATTCAAAAACAAATGAGTCTTTATAATTACTACGGATCATTAATTTAACGACAATTATTATTATATTAAGTTTATATTAAAATTTTATTACAGACTATATACTATTTTATTTATAAGCCTACGGTATCAATATATAGATCCTTTTGCATAAAAGACGACACAAACCATCTTCAGCTTAAATAATATACAAAAAAGAAAAAGTATAAATTTTTGTTTACACTTTTTCTTTATAAATAAAATATAAAATTTTTCTTTTAAAAATACACATTTCCACCTATATAAGTACCCGCATGCGTTCCAGCAGCTCTAAAAGATAAATAACTATGATTTCTCTTACCATTTAATGCATCTGTAACAGCTTGAACTACATATGAAGGATAATTTCCATTTAATCTTCTTCTCCAATTACTATCTATTGAATAACAAAATTGTCCTTTAGCTTTATACTGACTTAATGGATCAGAACCATTTCTTTTCCATTTAGTACTTTCTGCTCTATTACATGCTGTTGTAATTACTGCTAATGATCCAGTATAACTTGATCCACATTCTTGAGCAGTAATAGCACACAATAAGTCCATTTCACTTGATGAATATGTCCACTTTCCACCACTATAAGCAACTTGAGTTGTTGAATTTTTTTCTCTTGTAGTAGTTGCTGATCTTGATGTTACATTTTTGTTTACTTGAACTATTTTATTAACTGGTTCTGTAATTATTTTTTCTGATAATTGTAATTTTTCTATTTCAATATCATTTTGATATTTTATTTTATATGTTATTTCTTTTAATCCATCTTTTCCTTGTTGAATTACTCTATTTGTAGTATTTGTTGATGTTCCTGCTGTGTTTTTAGTAATTGTTTCAAATGGTATAGTAACTTGTTCAACAACAATTTTTTCTGTAATTGGAGCATAACTATTCATTAATTGTTCTAATGTTGTTTCTACTCCTGTTTGAGAAACTTCTACTATTTGAACTTCTGTATAAGATTTATCTACTATTTTTATAACAGTTCCTTCTTTTACTGTTTCTGTTAAATCTGGTACTGTTTTTTCATCATCTTCTAGTATAATATTATTTTCATCTAATATCTCTGATACAGTAGATTTAGATGTCAAAGCTGTTAATTCATATCCATTTTTTAAAATAATTTTAACATCTTTTAAATTTGTATTAACTGCCATTACTCCTATTCCAGAAATCAAAATTAAAATGATGCTAACACATATAACTTTCATGATAGAAATCGAAGCTTTTTCTTGATTTTTCATAAAAATATTTACCTCCTTTGGCAATACATTTTTTATTATAGCATTTATTTATATTTTTGTCAAATTTGTCCAAAATCCGAATTTGCCTATATTAATACATTTTTTATAAAATTTAAATTTTTTATATTTATATTATATGTTTTTATTTTTCTTAATATGACAATTATATAGAAACATCTCATGACAAAATTTTTGAACTATT
>FR884509.1:5467-7301 GCA_000435535.1 Clostridium sp. CAG:575
ATATTTTTATTGATAATATTTTTATTCAAACTTTTCACATCATTCACACAAAAAGTTCATAAATTTATTGTATAAAAATAAATAATATGTTATCATATGTTTATAATAAAAAAAGGAGGCATTAATATGGGCTGGATTATATTAATTATAGTAATTGCATTAATTATTTTAGTAATTTCACTTTACAATGGATTAGTATCTTCAAGAGTAAAAGTAGATAATGCATGGAGTCAAATTGATGTACAATTACAAAGAAGATTTGACTTAATTCCAAACTTTGTAGAAACTGTTAAAGGTTATGCATCTCATGAATCTGAAACACTTGAAAAAGTTACTCAATTAAGAACTTCTTGGGCAAATGCTAACACAGTTGCTGAAAAAGCTGAACTAGATAATCAATTATCAGGTGCATTAAAAACAATTATGGCTGTATCTGAAAATTATCCAGATTTAAAAGCAAACCAAAACTTTGCTCAATTAGCAGAAGAATTAAGAAACACAGAAAATAAAATTTCTTTCTCAAGACAATTCTACAATGATACAGTAACAATTTATAACCAAAAATTACTAGTTTTCCCTTCTAACATAATTGCTAATATGTTCCACTTTACATCACGTGAATTATTTAAAGTTGATAATGAAGAAGCTAGAAAGAACGTAAAAGTTGATTTTGGAAAAAATGCATAAGTTAATACTTAGATTGTATTACTTTACAAATTAATTTAAAAGAAACATGGGGATACTTTTTAAGTAGCCCCTTTCTGTTATAATAACAATGATGTTTTTAAATTATTAATTTATACTTATTTAACTAAAATTCTTTATAAATTATTTTTTAATTTTTTATTTGGAGGTGAAAATAATGTTTGATACAGTAAAGAAAAATAAAAGAGAATCTACTTTTATAATTGCTATTTTCATTTTAGTAATAACATTAATTGTATATTATATATGTAATGCTCTTGATTTAGGAACCTTTTCCATTGTTATTGCATTAGTCTTTTCAATCGGAAGTGCTTGGGCATCTTATTACTACAGTGATAAAATTGTTCTTGCATCTTGTAAGGCTCGCCCTGCAACAAAAGAAGAAGATTTACAAATTGTTAATATCTTAGATGCCTTAATGGTTACATCAAATCTACCTAAAAAACCAGATTTATATGTCGTCGAAGACGCACAACCAAACGCATTCGCAACCGGTAGAAATCCAGAACATGCAGTAGTTTGTGTAACAACTGGATTATTACAAAAATTAGATTATTACGAATTAGAAGGTGTTATTGCACATGAAATTAGCCATATAAAAAATTATGATATACTTTTAAGTGCTGTTGTTTCAGTCTTTGTTGGATTTATTGTTATGCTTTCTGATATGTTTTCAAGAATTGTCTTTTGGGGTGGTTCACGTGATAGAGATGATGATAGCAAAGCTAATGGGATTTTAATGTTACTTGGTTTAATTTGTCTAATTTTAGCTCCTATTTTTGGCACATTAATGCAACTTGCTCTTTCAAGGAAAAGAGAATTTTTAGCTGATAGCACTGCTGTAGAATTAACTCGTAACCCTGAAGGTTTAATATCTGCTTTGCAAAAATTAGATAGTGACCCTAATGAATTACAAAGTGCTAATTCCGCAACTGCTAATATGTATATTGTAAATCCTTTTAAGAAAAACGGTGAAAAAGGTAAGAAAAAAACTTCTAGTATTTGGTCTACTCATCCAAGTACAGAAGATAGAATTGAAGCTTTAAAAAATATTCATTAAAGAACAAAAACGTATATTTTAAAACTAACATATTGTTTATGCCCAGAAAATTTATTTCATAAATTTTCT
>FR884509.1:7319-27343 GCA_000435535.1 Clostridium sp. CAG:575
ATTTTCTGGGCAGTGTAATTTTATATTTTATTTTTCTCGTAAATATCTTTTTAATAAAAATGTTAGAAAGTACGGAAATGTATAAAATTTTCCATTAAATCCTATATTTTTATATCCAAGTTTTATTCCATATTTAATATCCTTAAATTTTGTACTATCTATTAAATTATTTAATGAAATAGTAGCTCCATCATTTGCTTTTACTTCAACCGGAATTAATGAATTTTTATCTCTTATAAAGAAATCCATCTCAATAGTTCCTTTTGAATTTTTATAAAAATATAATTTATATCCTTGTTTTACTAGCATATCACCTATAATATTTTCATATATTGCACCTTTATAAGTATTAAAGTTTTTATTATCTCTTAAATCTTCCTGTGCTTCTTCATCCAACGAACCAATTAATAATCCTGTATCTCTAAAATAAATTCTATAATTATCAGGATTATAATTACCTCCTAATGGAAGTTCTGGTTGTTCCATACAATAACAAACATTTATAATTCCTGCATCATTTAACCAATCAACAGTTCCAACATATTCTCTCTTTCTAGCTCCATTTTCGATTTTTGATATTTGAAATTTTTTATTTTCATTTCCTAAAAATACAGGAATTTTTCTATATACATTTAAAATTTTTGCATGGTCTAATCCTCCTGCATATTTTGTTATATCTTCTTCATAATCTTGTAAAATTTGCTTTTGCATTTTTAGTGTTCCACTATAATTATCATTATTAACAAATAAATTTACAATTGCAGGCATTCCACCTATTATCATATATTCTCTAAAATTATCAAACATAACTTTCAATTCAATATCTGAAAATGGCTTTAATGTTTTCATATTATTATATAGTTCCTCAATTTGTTCCTCTTTATATCCTTTTGCCCATAAAAATTCCTCAAAGTCCATTGAATACATTTCATAATCTTCTTTATTTCCCACACTATTTGATTCTATCTCATTATAATTAATCCCCATTAATGAGCCTGAACATATCACATCATATCTTCCATCTTCATTAAAACTTTTTAATGATGTTGCACAATTTATACAATCTTGCAATTCATCAAAAAATATTAGAGTTTTACCATCTATAAATTCTAAATTCGGATCTATAAGTGAAATATTTTTTATAATTGAATTTACTTCAAATCCATCATCAAAAATATTTTTATATTGTTTTTGAAGAGCAAAATTAATTTCCACAATACTTTTATAATTATTCTTTGCAAAATTTCTAATGGATTCTGTTTTTCCAATTTGTCGGGCTCCTTTCACTATTAATGGTTTTTTATTAGGATTATTTTTCCAACTAATTAAATAATAATCAATTTTTCTTTTTAATCTATCCATATATAACACCATCCTTTAATACATTATATCACAAAATCAACATTATATGCAATCTTTTTCACAAAATTCCAGGTGTTTTTGGTGTCATTTATCACAAAATTCCATATACTTTTATAGTATTTTTTCACAAAATTCCAGATATTATTGATGCATTTTTCACAAAATTCAATTTATACTTCAATTTTAAATATTCTACATGTATTTTCAAAAGTCATTTTTGCCACATTTTCTATTGGCATATTTTTTACATCTGCTATCTTTTGTGCAATATGTTTCACATTTGCAGGTATATTTCTTCTTCCCCTTACAGGCTCTGGAGATAAATATGGGCTATCTGTTTCTATTAACAATCTATCATCTGGAACTAATTCAATCATCTCATTTGCATTTTTAGAATTTTTAAATGTAATTGGTCCAGCAAAAGAAATGTAAAATCCTAATTTCAATCCTTCTTTTATTAATTCTCTATTTTGTGGACAACAATGAAATACACCTTTTTGTTCTACAACATTCTCTTTTAATATTTGAATTGTATCCATTACCGCTTCTCTCGTATGAATTACTATTGGTAAATTAAATTCATTTGCTATTTTTATCTGCTCTATAAATGCAATTTTTTGTAAATCTTTATTCTCTGTATTCCAATAGTAATCTAACCCAATTTCTCCAATTGCAACTATTTTATCTGTATTTTCTTTAACTATTTTACGGACTTCTTCTAATTCTTTCCACAATTCTTCCTTTGTTTGTGGAATATCGTTAGGCGAAATGCCACAAGTTGTGTACATAAATTCATATTTTTTTGCTATTTCTAATGCTTTTTTTGAACTCTCTACACTATAACCTGCTGTTATTAAATTTGTTACATTATTTTTTAGATTTTCTTGTATTACAAATTCTCTATCTTCATTAAATTTTTCATCATTTAAATGACTATGACTATCAAACAATTTATACATCTTATTTTCTCCATATAAAACAGTTACATTTGCCACTGCATATGTTTCACAATGTGACATACTTATATCTATATCTTTTATTCTGTTATCAAAATTATAATCTATATTTACCTGTGGCTTTCCATTATCATCATTAAGAATTTCTATATCTTTCCATTCTAATTCATATTTATTATTCAAAAGTTTCGATACAGCCTTTAATGTTGCTTCTTTTGCCGCAAACCTCGCAGCATAACTTTGATATTTTTGTACTTTTTTTGATTCACAATATGCAATTTCAGCATCAGTAAAAACTCGATTTAAAAATCGAGTTCCTGCCTTTTCTATTGATTCTTTTATTCTATCTATTTCTATAATATCTATTCCACAACCAATATTCACAACTTATTCCCTTCATCAAGATTTTTTATCTTTAATTTTATTCTTGATTATAATAATTCATATTTATGTCTGTTCCTAAATGCCATCTTCCTATAAAATCAACTAATAAGTAATTATCCAAATTATATGTTGGTTCTTGTATTACTGCTCCAGTACTATCTATTGCTCCCCATTTTCCATCTTTTTTTACTCCTGCAAAGCCATAATCATTTTGCTCTGTTGCATCATCATAAATATAGTCAACAATAACTTTTCCATTTTTGTCTACAAAACCATATTTTCCATCTTTTTTAGATAAATACAATGTTCTATTTGGATAAAAATCTACTTCCTTCTTTTCTTCAAATTTAAAATTATAATATTTATAATCATCATCTTGTCTTAATTTTAAATAACCTTTATCAATATTAAAATCAACCAATATTCCAGAAACTTTTGTCTCTAAATTACTATCTAGAATATTTGTATTTCCATCTTTGTCATCTGCAATATATAAATCTGCTTTTTCTTGGTATGCAATATTTGCATATTTAAATTCAATTGCTGTTGTGTTTAACATATTTACAATTCCATATTGACCATCTTTTTTTGCTATAAATATCCCTATTCTAGCTTCTTTTAAATCTTCATATTGTGGCTCTATAACAACTTTTCCTGTTAAATCCATTATTCCATATTTTTCACTTTTCTTAAATATAACTGCATTTTCTTGACTAGCAATGACTTGTGTAATCTCATCAAATCCAGATGTCAATAAATCTGTGCCGTCTTTTTTTACTAATTTTTTCGTTCCATTTTCTACTACTACATAGCAATCATTTCCATAAACTTTTTTAATTTCATCATACTTCGTGTCTAAAATTACATTTTTAGAATAATCTACTATTCCGTATTTATTATCCTTTTTTATAATAAATCCAGATTTATTATCTTTGCCCAAGATACTTACATCTTCATATTCAGGAGTTAATACAATTTTTCCATCGCCATCTACTATTCCAATTTTTCCATCTTTTTTTATTTTATAACAATTTTCTATTCCTTCCATTGCTACAATTTCATCATATTGGCTTGCTAAAATTTCCTTTCCTGATAAATTAATCAAACCATAAAAGTTTCCTTGTTTTACTTTTAAAACATTTTTTTCATACCAGAAATTAGAACTATCATTTTTATTTTGTATTGCTTCTATTTCATCATAATTTTTAAACATTTCTTCATTCTTTTCATTTAGAGCTTTGGTTTTATATTCTCCTGTTTCGTAATTTACATCATATGTACAAAGAAATACTGCTGTTTTATTATTTGGTACCACTATCATTTCTTTATAAGATGGATCTATTACTACATTTCCATTTGAATCTATTATTCCCCATTTGTTATCTTTATAAAAACTAAAATAGCTTAAACTACTAATTTTTTTTGTACTTTTATTAGAAAAAATCCCTTTTATCATTAGAATGCTCATTATTATTACTAGTATTGCAATAATAACCGCAAAAACTTTTTTCATATTTAGTTTTGGCTCTTTATCATATCTTCTTCCTTTACTCATGATATCCTCCTTTTATGCATCTAATATATCACAAAATATTGATTTTTTCAACTCCTTAGATATTTGCCCAATTTACAACTTCATCTACTATATTCTCTCCTATTTTAAAAGTTGTCACATAACCTTGTAAATAATTAGCTTTTTCTTTCAAACTTTCATTATCTACATTAACAAAAATTCTAGATTTTCCTTTACCATTTTTAGCTTCCTGCACTAAATTTAATACTGGTGAATTTCCATCAAGTGCAATTACAACTGAACTTCTTCTTTCAAATATTTCATAATTAAAACTTTTGTATATTCCAAATTCTTCACTTTCTGTTGATATACGAATTCCTTCAATATTCTCTTGCATCAATCTTTCTCCATTTTCTTTTGTTATCATTTTAGGAACAATTGCATATATTTCAAAATTTTTATTTAATCTTTTAGAAATCTCTATTATTTCTTTTTCATAACCTTTTACTTTATGTCCAATTACAAAATATACTTTTTCACTGTCTAAATTTTCTAATAATTCTTCTAATATTTCAACTTCTCTATTATCTAAAAATGTTTTTATTCCTTTAGCATTAAAACTTCCTCCAGCTATTATTATTGGCATTTTATTTTCTGGTAATAGTTTTATTTTTTCTTTTAATATTTCTTCTGAGTCTACTTTATTATTTAACCTTAGCTTTAATTTATATTTCTTACTTTCTTCATCAATATCATCTTCTAATTTTAATAATGCTTCTCTTATTGTTCTTCCAGCTAAAAATTCATCAAATTTTTGGCTCTTTTCTATAAAATATTTTTCAGAATTACTCATGATTTCATCTTCTACTGCTCTCATTTTTGCAAAGTCTGCTTCTTGTAAATTTAATAAATTTTGAAGTGCTAATTGTTCGTCAATTGTATCTGTTCCATAGAAGCCACATCCATCAGTTCCTTGAACACATTTTATTCCATTGTCTAAATATTTTTTTAATGGATGATTTTCTAATGTCGTTAAATTATTTAGTCTAACATTTGATGTTAATTGAAATTCAAGCACCCCTCCTGTTTTTTTAATTTCATCCATCAATTCTTTTCCTTCTATTGAATTCAAATCTGCAGTATACAATCCATGTCCTATTCTATATTTGGGCATTTTTTGTCCTGATTTTAGGCTTTCTTTTATACATTGTATTGATTTTGAAACATTAGTCCTTAAACTATCATTTTCTCCTGCATGTATTCTAATTATAAAGTCATTATCTTCTGTACACACATATTGTACTATCTCTTCTATAACAGGTTTTAATTCAGAAATATCATTTATTTCTTCTCCAATAAAATCACTACCAACTACATATGGACTTTTAGCAACTACTTTTAATACATTTAAATCACTTCTTAGATAATCTCCTTCTACTATAGCATCTTTTATAATTGTTAATACAATTCTTCTTATTCCAACTAAAAATCTAAGTTTTACACCTGTTTCTGCTTCTATTTTAGGCATTATTTCATGTATTTCCTCTAATAATTCTATTGCAGGTAATCCTTTTTTAGTAAATGTTGTATCTGTTATTTCTGAATAATAAATTCCTTGTTTTTGATATTCTCTTGCTATCCATAATAACTTATCTTGCCTTAAAGTATTATTTTTGTAAACACTATCATCTTTTCTATCTTCAAGCATTTTAATTAATATTTTCTTAATGCTATTATCTGGAATATTGGATATTTTATCCATATTAAATTCTATCTTTTCGTTGCTTTCTGTTCCTTTTGCAAAAACATATCTATAAATATATAGTTTTTCCAAATTTGTAAAAACAGCCTGTCCATCTTTTAACATTTCTAAACTTTTGCTTATTTTTCTAATATTTTCTTCTGCATTTTCCATGTTGTTAAAAATTAAATCTGCAAAATTTATAAATGTGTTATCATCTATTTTTCTTATTAAATATTTTCCCTTTAGCTCTGAATCTTTAAATTTTTTTTCTACTTCTTCTCTTTGTTTATATACCTTTTCTTGTTGTTCTTTACTTAATGTAAGATTTAATTTCTTTACATAATATAATGGATATTTAATTTGGTGTTTTAAACCTAGTTCAATTAAACAATCTGAAGGTAAATTTGCATTCATATGTGTATGTAAATCTGTTCTAAATTTTAATTTTTTTAGTATATATGATTTTACTATTGTTTTATTAATATCTAAATTATAATTTTTTGTTTGTGACATTAGAACCTTACTAATTGTTGGAATTTTTGCCTTTATTTCAATTCTTCCATCTTTATATATATTTGCTATTTTTATTCCACCTAGTCTAAATATATAGACTTCTTCATTATCCCCATTTATACTCAATGGCATTGTTCCAGTAATTATTTTCATATCTTTTTCATTTTTTACTGTTTCTACTCCACATATTTTTGCTATATTTGTTATTAAATTTCCTGTATTATGGTTTGGTGTTTCTAATATATATGTTAATTCATCTTCTTTTTCAAATAAATTTACTACTATGTCTTTTTCTTTATCTAAATAAAATTTACTTCTTATTTTTGTTTCCATTTTTGCTTATTCTCCTTTTTCAAAATTTAAATGATTTTTATTATAATTATTTCTTACTTTTTGATTGTTAATTCAATATTATAACATATATTTTTTGTTGTTTCAATTATTTATGTAGACTTTTGCAATTAATTTTGTAAACTTTTTAAAATATAAAATAACCTTTTATATAATATATTGTTAATCTTTATCTATTAACAATATTATATAAAAGGCTGCTATTAATTATATTTCTATTATATAATTAATTTAGTCTATACATTGTTTTTCAATCTCTAATATTTCTTCTTTAGTCAATTTCGTAATTTTCATTATTATTTCAATTTGTATATTTTCTTTTAGCATTTCTTTAGCTATTTGCTTACTATTTTCTTTAGCTCCGCAATTTTATGCCTTCTATTTTGCCTTCTTCACGCACTTTTCCTTCTGTTACTTTTCTATTATATTCTGCCATTATTATAGAATTATATCTTTCTCTTTCATCTGCGCTGATAAAATCTAAAGCTCTTACCGCTCTTTATTTTCCTTTTCAGCCATTTCTATCCCATCCCTATTTTGTGTAAATAAATATGTAATCATTCGTTATTGGTAGTCTTTCAAATTTTTTACCAGTTTGTGCCTTTTTAAATTCATTACTTTCTTGAAATTTTTTTAATTCTCCAATTTCATTTGTTTCTTTTATTTTTCTTACCATTCATGTTCCTTTCTATTTTACCAAAACAGTTTTACAAAATCAACCTTTTAGTAAATATTCATTTATTATACTTACAATCTATTTGAACACTACAGACTAAAATATTAGCCTCCCTTCTTGTATTAATTTTTTCATTAGTTGTTAATGTTTGAGTTCCACTCCAAGGTGACTCTGCTTTCATATAGACATATTCATCTGTTTTAGTACAAGTTGCATTGGACTGTAAAAAACTTTTCCATCCTCCTGTTATATCTTCATACTCATTCCCTGTTTTATATAAATATTCTATTATATTATTTTCTTTAGTTATCGTAGAGATATTTTCTGTTTTTTCACTATTTCCAGCTTTATCATAAACAATCACATATACAATATATTCAGTTGACGGTTTTAACTCTTCAATATTATACACATTATCTTTTAATAGAACAATTATTTCTTTGATAGAGTTTAGTCTTGAAAATTTAGATGAAAATGATAAAACTAAAATACATAATTAACTCATTAAAAATATAAAAATAGACTGATATAGATTTTATAAAACTATTACAGCCTATTTTTTATAATTTATAATTCATATATTACTTTATTTATTTAAATTTATTTCAACCACTAATCAACGTCCCCATTGGTTTTTTTTAGGAATTTACAAGTAACAATACTCATATCATCTTTTGCTACACCATAATTGTTGTCAATTGCTTCATTTAAAATCAAGTCTGAAATTTTTTTCGTATTTGTGGTATCTATATCTTCAAGCATATATTTTACCCAAAGTTCTTTGTTTTTGTATTCAATATTTGAGTCTAATATTCCATCTGAACATAAAACCATAATATCCCCCGAATCAATATCTTTGTCAAATGATTGCAATTTGGCTTCTTTTACAATCCCTGCTGGTAATGAGTTTGATTTTATAATTTGAACTTTGTTTCCGTTTTTTATGTATGTTGGACAAGCTCCATTTTTTATTAATTCTATGTTTCCTTGATATAGGTCAATTATTGCTATATCAAGTGTTGCAAATGTTTCCTCATTTTGATTTATTAAACTTGTATTTATCATTTCTAAAGATGTTTTTTTATCAAATCCTGATAGTAAAAGATTTTCTAGCATTTTTAATGCTTTTGTGCTACTTTGTTTTGCTTCTTCTCCTGAGCCCATTCCATCACTTAAAGCTACTAAGTATTTCCCATCTTTTAGACGTATATTTAAAACACTATCTCCAGAAACATCTGATTTATCTTTTGTTTTCTCTGCTATTCCAATTGCCATAACATATTTATCATCAGATAAAAAGCTTAGTCTTGTTCCAATACTTGCTTCTTCATAAAATACTATTGGTTCTTTTAATATTGTTGATAATATTTTTTCAATAGCGCCTATATCTGTGTTATTAGATTTTTGCATATATATTTCAACTAAAATTCTTTCTTCTTTTTGAATTGAAACTTCTTGTATTTCTATGTCTTTTTGTTTTAATAATTCTACTATTTGTTTTTTCTCTTGTAAAAATTGTTCTTCATTTTTTATATTTTTTTCTATGTTTTCAGCAATATCTGAAATTGCTTTTGAAACACCTTGTAATTGTGTTTCCATATTCTTTTTGTTTTCTTCGAATTTCTTTTGCCATACAAAATTTGATTTACTAATTTTATATGACATATTTATAACTCTTATCATTTGATTAATATTTTCTTCCAAATATTCACTTATATTTTTATCATCAAATCCAACTATATAGCTATTACAATCTGCAAATACATTTAATAAATCTTCTCTTTTTATTTGTTGTTTATCTAATAATACTTTAAAGATTTCATCAACTATTTTTCCATCTGTTTTTGATAAATCTTCATATAGCATATTATTTTCATAGCCATTTAAGTTGTCTAATAATTCATTTATAAAAATTTCTTTATTATTTATTACTGGTTCAGCTTTTTCTTCCACATTATCAATTTTATAAATCGTTGCCATTTCTTGTATAGTTTCAGATACGTTATTTAGTCTTTCTGCTGTTTCCCTACTCTTATTTAACGCTCTTTCTGGAAACACCGGTAAAAATTTTGAATTTCCCATAAATTCTTCTATATTAATTTTCATTGATTTTGGAACTGCTAATAATCCAATTGATGCAATTAATATTTCCTTAAAATGAATTAATTCTACTGTATATCCATTAGATACATATGCAAGTACTATATTCCCTAAACAAAATCCTATTATTACTCCCAATTTTCCAAATCTATTTAGTACTCCTGCTATCATTCCTGATATTGCATATGCAGCAACCATTACTGGGTCAGATGCTGTTATTACTCCCATTGTTACTCCTATTGTAACACCTGCTGTAGTTCCTACTAATACTCCATTTTTCCATCCTAATACTAGTACTATTAATATACTTAAAATATTTCTAATTGAAAAACCAAATATTTCAAGTCCACCAAATGCTGTAACAGCAATTGATAACATTAGGCTTGCTCCTAATATCTCTTCTATTGAAAAGGCTTTTTGTTCCCCAAATTCATTTATTACTGAAATTGAATTTACAAATATTTTATAAAATACTACTACAATAATTGAAAAAGAAATTAATGATAATACATCATATAGTGTAAACATTGACATTCCTATTTTTGCAAGTCCTATTATCATTGTTGCAATAAATAAATTTTTTGATAGTTTTATTTTTTCATTTTTTTCTTCGTCAGTATATCTTGGCTTTATAAAAAACATTGTTACTACAACTAATAATGCTGTTAATAAATATGTTAATGCTCCATTCATTCCAAACTTAATTGCATTACCTAAAATTCCAAAAAATATAATTCCTAATGCTGGAACAGAATTTGCCAAACATGCTCCAAATATACTAATACTAAATGGTGAAAAATCTCCTGTTATACCTACCATGGATAACATCAATGTCATTATATATATTGGTATATTTTTTAATGCAAATACATCTGCAAATATATTTGTTTTTATTTTTTTATTCTTTTCGTTTTGATTTTCTTTTATATTAATTGTTGATTCATCTATATTTTGAAACATCCTTACCACCTCTTAAACTTTTTATGGATATATTTTACTACTTGTCCTTAGTACTTTTTGTCTTTTTTAGCAATTAAATCCAAAAAAGTTTTTTACATTTTGTGATATATAATATGAAAAATTTTAATTGTATCCCATATTATGCTCTTTATTCTATTATAATTTGATGAAAAAAGCAATATTCTAGCCAAAATAAAAAAATCTTGTGATTTTTTTATCACAAGATTTTTTAGTATTATTTATTATCAATTACTCTTTTCTTAATAAGTACAATTCCTATTCCTAAGATTGAGAATGCTACTATTCCAATTGTAATTGGTAAAGCATAATTTCTATTTTCACCTGTACTTGGTGTTATTCTAACGTCTTCTGCATCAGCTCCAGGGAAATATCTAACAATACTTCCTGTTGGAGTTGTTTGTTGATTTGGTTTATTTATTTTAACAGTCTCTGTTTCATTATCAAATGTTAAATCACTAGTAGTTGTTAACAATTTTGATACATTTAATGAAACAATCTTAGTCTCCTTTGGTTTTAATGGTTGAGCTGTTGCTTCTGTATATAAAATTGTTTTTGAATTTATATAATCTGCATTTCCTAATTGGAATTTAACTGGATTCATATTTGTCAATTCTTCTACTGTAATATGTTTCCAATCTCGATTTTTATCTTGTTCAAATACCAAATTTGCATTTAGATAATCTACCACTGCTGATGGTGTTAATGTTACAGGATTTCCTTCTACAATTCCATATTTATAATATCTTTCAGACATATAATCCATTTCACTATTATTAATTGCTGTAATATTATACGTTAAGTCTAATGAAGCCCCCTCTAGCAATTCATTATCAACCTCTGCTTTTATATATCCTTTGTCTGCAATACCATTATTTATACTTGGTGCCATATAAGTTACATGATTATGAGAACCTTGTAAATTTCCATTTCCATCAACTATTGCATCAACTAAAATCTGTCCATTTGCCAATGTTATCTTAAATTCATGTACTTTTTTCTCCATATCTAATTGTTGTCTTGCTCTTTCCACAATACCAAAGTCAACATTTGGAATTGTAAATACAACCTCATTTCCTGTTCCATCAGTCTCTATTGTTTCGTATTCAACACTGAATTCCATTGTTGGTGTAACAGAATCCATAGTAGTAATTATATTTTGTGGATTATTTCCATTGTATGCCTCTTCTATAATATTGTAAATTTTACTATCTGTAATATCAGCTGTTTGTTTATCAATTTTTAATCTTTGTTGATAATCATCAATTGCATCAGTATATCTAGGTGCATAGCCTCGTTGATCATTATCTTTATACCAATACATATTATTTTGATCCCTATTAGCTTGATAAATTGTTCCTTTATAATTTTGAACTTTATATGTTTTATCTCCCCAAGTATATGTTATTATATATTGACCAGGAATATATTCATCAAATTCAAAGTTTCCATAATCATCAGTTATAACTTCTTTGTCAGGAATTGAATTGTTTAACTCATGGAATGTTACTTTTACACCCTTGATTGTTGTTTCTCTATCATTGAAAATACCATCACCTTGCCTAATATTTCCCGTATTTAATTCATTATTAGTACTATCTAAGAATACTGTACCTTCTACTCTTCTTGCATTTGCCAATTCTAATTGAATTGGTGGTGCAGAATCAATATCATCTTCATATGTATCAATCTTTCCTATAGTTGCATTTCCAGGAACTGAGTCTCTATCTACTGCAGCAACTGTAGTACCTTTATCATCTTGATATACTGTATATGAGTTAATTTCTGAAACATTATATAAAGTTTCTTTCTTATTAACTATATCTCTTACAGCATCCTTATTTAATTTAAATTGTACAAAAATATAATTTGTTTGTCCCGCTTCAACATTTGTATTAGTATAGATCTTAACTTGTTGATATTCATCATTATACTTTGTCGCAGAATCATTATCTAATTTACCTGTTATTTCATTATTATTATTTAAGCCAGTTCCTGCTGCAATAAATTCATAACGGTTATCAAAATAATCCATTATATTATTAACTTTTGTTAAATATGTTGATTCATTTCTCAATCCTATTTTATAAGTTAAATAAACTTGCATTTCTTTGCTTTTATCATTATTTTCATATTCATAATCTGCTTTATATACAGCTCTCTTATAACTTCCTGTATAATCATTTTTAAATTTTACACCTACATTCCAAGAATTTGAATCATTAGCAAATACTCCATTCTTATTTCCTGCATTAAGTCTGCTTCCATAATTATAAATATGCCAGTATCCATTAACTCCTACATTTACATTTGCTAAGTCTTGTGCTAATGCTAAATCAGCTTGTGGTTTTTGCCATAATCCTAAGTTAATATATTTTATTTCTTCCATTGTAGGACTAAAACTCTTTTTAAAATTATATTGTGTATTTGCATGCAAAATACAATCACTATCATCTTTAACGAAATTTACACTACTTTCTGTTGTAGTTGTTTTCTCTATTATAGATGTTGCATGGTTAACTGTGTCATTATAATAAATATTATATTTACCATTATTAACACTAACTTGATTTTTTCCTGTTGAATCTATACTTGTAAAGTTTTTATCTAATATTTCTCTTTCTTCTTTATCTGTTGCCTTAGATGCATTTTTTACCTTCCAATCTCCCATTGCTACAGATTTATACACTAAACCATCATATTCAAATTCTATATGATAATTAGCAAGTTCATCTATTGTTACATATCCAAAAACATACTCACCACCATCAATTTCTGAATATAATCCTATTTCTTTTGAAATTGTTATTTGTTCTTTTCCTGTAAGTTCTGTACCTGTTTTTGTTCCTGCTTTTACAATGTTTCCATCTTTATCTTTTAATTTCACTTTAATTCCATTAAAAGACTTATCCTTAGTATCATATTTATCATTTTTATATAAATCATTTGATACTGTTTGTTTTTCATCCTGAACATCTAACCATATATATCCAGATAATTTTATATATCTTTGATAGTTTGTTATCTTTGTAATCTCTGTTCTTTGATAAGGTATTGTTACAGGCTCTTGTTCTGAAACTACATATCCATAATGTGGATTCTTAGTTTCATATGCTGTATAATTTCCTATCAAAACACCACTTATATTAAGTTTACCTTTTCTATCTGTATAAAATGTAGTTGCATCTCTTTTTTCTGATACATAAGTTATTTTACTTCCTGATTTTTTTACATATTTATCCATTTCATTATTTTTTAATACAAATCCTACCCCATCTAATGGAATTGTTGTATCTCTAGAATCTACTTTATAAATTTTTATTTTTTTTGTAAGATTTATATTATAAGCAAATTCTTTTGTATCATCTTTTTGAATTTCATCTTGTGTTGGTTTTACTAAAATTAAATTTTGTTGACTTAAATTTGTCAAAAACCATATGTCTGCCCCATATCTCGTTGCAGTAGGAAATTTAACCTTAACCTTTATTTTCTTTATATTTGTATGATTTGCATTCATTTTTACACTTATATAAAAGTTTTCATCTGATTTTATTTCAGTCTTATTTATAAAACTTTCAGTTGTACCTTCAAATTTACTAAACAAAACATTATTACTTGATATCTTACTATCACCTTCAGAATAAACTTCTACTTCATCAACAGTTCCACTAAAATTCCAATTAAAAGGTCCAACTCTTAAATATCCATTACTATCATGAACATATGGTGTTACTGAAATATTATTCTTATCTGTTTTATCTGTTATTGTTATTCCTGAAACTTCATAATTATATAAGAAATTCGCATAATCTACTGATTCATTGTATATTGTTTGTGATTCTGTAGTAAACGGTACAAGCGTATTAGCTTCTGTAGGTCCTATAACTGAACCACCATTATTATAAGCCTCTTCATGTCCTTTAACAACATTATTATACCAATCATTATATGTATGATACAAAGCTATTTGTCCTTTGCTATATGCACCAATTGCAGTTCCATATCCTAACCCATTTGCTTGATTAAAAATATAACCTAACATTGCTGTATATATTGATGGATTCGTAGTTTGTCCTACTGTATCCCAACATCCTCTTATTCCTAAGAATTTAGATATTGTATAATTTCCACCTGAAAAAGGTACATTATGTTGTACACAATATAAATTATTACTTCCCGTTGTTAAATCCGCCGTTGTTACGCTTACAACATTACCAACAAACTGATTATTACCATTTAGTACTTCATAAATTGTGTATGGATTTGCATCTGTTCCCTTTGCATCTTCTGCTTTAACATTTGTAGCAAAAATTGTCAAAATAGCAATTAACATGATAACAATTATTTTCACTTTATTTATTAATTTTTCCATTTTCCATTCATCCTCCTTTCCTATAATACTTTTCTTCTTAGAATAATTTTAACCATACATAGAACTCCAACACTTACTATTGTAACAATCAAAATTGTTATTCCTATTGTTGCTACTACTTGTCCAGTTTTTATACTTAAGATTAATTCTGCTGTACTCATATCATCTTCACCTTTTACTTGGTTAGCTTCTGTTGAATCTACATCTTTTAATCCCAATTCATTATAGCTCTCTGCTATTTCAGCAACATTTGCTATAAGTCCTGTACTATTTTCATTCATTTTCTTTGTAACAATTAATTTTACCTCTTTGCTTTCTCCTGGTTTAATTTTTTCATTTGCTAAACTAGTTGTATAAATATTACTTCCAGAACGATACCAATCAGCATTTAAATCAGAGCTAAAATCAAATTCTGATGATAAATAGTCTACTAGTTTTCTTGCATATCCTTCTACCTCACCTTCATTAGTAACCCTAATTATATATTCAACAACAACTGTTGTTCCATTTACTAATTTAGCATCAATTTCTTCTTTTGCTAAACTTGCATTTGTAAATTCATTTACTTTAGTTCCTTTAGAGTTTTGAACTGTTACTTTACTTACGAACTTTTCAAGTTTTAAATCGAATTTTTTAGCTTCTTGTAATCCAATATTTATATTTCCTATATTCTTATCTGTTACTTTAATTACATCTGTTGCTCCTACATTAACTTCTTTGTTATCAATTATTAAATCTCTTAAAATAGCATTAGAATTATTTTGTTCTGAAATTTCATTTTTCAAATAAGTTGTTAAAATATATTTTTCACTATCATATTCAAATATAACAAAATATTCACCTTGTGGAACATTAGTTAAACTATAAAATCCATTCTCGTTTGTTACTGCCGTAATTTCTTTGCCTTGACTATTTTCTGCAACTTTATTATTTTGTGTATTAAATAATTTAACTGTAATACCACTCAATTCAGTATCTTCTGAATCTTTTTCTCCATTGCTATTTTTGTCTAACCAAGCAACACCAGAAATTACCTTTGCAACGTTATTTTTTTCATCTGAGTTATTTGTATTATTTTCATTGTCATTACTATTATTATCATTGTTAATATTGTTATCATTATTATCATTTTCATCTTGTGAATCATCATCCATATTGTCACTGTTTGTAGATGGTTCCATAATATGTTTTACAGTTTTTTCCTCAATTGTTGAAGCATCCAAATTAAATTTTGTTATGTTGTTAATTTCAATAGCTTCTTTATTATTTGGAATAGCATTTACTACACCTTTTATTATATATTCTTCACTTTCATTTGCTTCTAATGATGTATTAATTTGTAATTGTTTTTGCTTTAATGAATATTCATCTTCACTAATTTTTTCTCCATTTTTTTCTACACTTACAAAAGAAGTATAAGGTGAAATTTCATTTACTATTTCAAAACTATTTATTGTTGTATTTCCATTGTTTTTTACATTAATTTTATAACTTATAGTTTCTCCTGCTTTTACATAGTTTCCACTATTATCAGAGGAAGCATCTAATTCTATATTATACGCTTGAATATTTCTTATAACTTCATTTGAATAAGAAACAGTATTTGCATTCTCTGCTTTTGCTAAAAGGACTGTATCTTTTTTATCTTGATTAAAAATATCCTTTGGTATTAATTGTACTAATACATTCTTCTCTTCATTTGGTTCTAAATTTTCTATTTGTGCAACATTATTTTCTACTGTAACTCCACTACCAGAAACTCTATTTATTTTAATATCAGAATTGTCTTGCAATTCTACTTTAACATTAGTCAATTTTTCTTTTGATATATTTTTTATGCCAATAATATAACGATATTCATATCCTGTTTTTATAATTCCTGTGTCATCAACTGGAGACAATGTCATCGCTAATTTTGAAGATTCAATTTTATTAGAAACTTCATTAGATTTTTTACTTACTTCTCCATATTGAGTTGTTATTGAATTTACAACTTCTTTTCCAGCCATATTTTCATCAACTTTAACTTGATAGCTTTCTGTAAATGTAGCCCCTTGTTTCAAAGATGGTATTTCTATTTCCACCTGTTTTCTATCAGCATTTTCTAATACCGCGTTATAATTACTAGAACCATATTCAACTTTACTTACTTCAACATACTTAGTTCCTTCTGGCACTTGACCAATAACCTTAATATTTGAGGCATCTTCTGTTCCTATATTTGTAACTGTTACATCATAACGTATATATCCTGCCTCTTTTGCACTTTTATTCTCTTTTCCTATTACATATGATTTTAAAGAAGTTTCTATATTGGCTCCAATTCCTGTAGTTAAACTTAAATTATCTAAATTAACGCTCTTATTTTTTGATATATTACTTTCTTTATAGTAAACAGTATATCCTTCTTCTGCAGATTCATTGTATTCCAAATCTGAAGGTATTGTAATAGCATAATCAATATCAACTTCTTCTAATACTGCTAATTCATTTATTACAACAAGATATTTTTTTACTTGTTTTGAATCTTCAATTTCTTCTTGCCAATTATTGTTTGCATCTTGTAAATTTTCATCTGCATTCTCATTTGTAGAATAATATATCTTTGCTCTATTTGAATCTATACCAGAAATTACTAAATTCCCTACTGCTATATCAATATTATTATTATTTATAGATTGTTTTGTTGGAAATGTTCCCAATATTTTTACATCTGTAATTTTGTCTCCATTATTATTTATAATAGTTTTATTAATATCAACATTTTTAGTATTTGAAGAAACTTCCAATTTAGCACTCTTTATACCTTCATTATTAACTACATCAATTCCATAATCTGAAATTTGATTTGTTGTAACAACTCCTGCATAAGAAACAATATTAATATCTTTAATATCTTCACCGTTCTTTTCCCCATTTTGATATTTTGTTGCATTTTGATTTGTATAACTCAATCTTACTTGTTCTGTAGTACTAGCTATTTTTTTACTTGTTGATAAATTAGTATTTATAATTATTGTAGCTCCATCAATAGCTTCTTCTTTATATTTAGTTTGTTCTCCACTAAGTATTATTTCTATAATATTTCCTTTTAAAGTAGCCCTTTGTATTTTTAATTCATCTTCATCTATTAAATTAATAGAATTAACTTCTATTTTTTCTATTTTTTCCGGTAACTCAACTCTTATTACTGGATTTTTGTATAATTCATTTTTTTCACTATTTGTATGTAATACAACTCTAAACTCAACATTATTATTTGCTGTCATTGCTGATAACTCTGTTCTATTCATCTCAATACTTGCATATGTTTCAGTTTCTTTTAATTCGACATTTGATTTTATATCTTCATAAGCATTATTATAGTTATCTATTAGATAAGAACTAGAAAATCTCATTTCTAATTTATCTGCATTTTTTATATCACTATTAACTACATTTTTTATAGTTCTAGTTGTATTCATATGGATCTTTCCTGCTTTTTCAGGAGAAGATATTTCCATTTCTATAGAAGATATTTTTTCTGGATAATTTATAATAATATTTCCATCTTTATCAATCTCTGTATCTTTAGAAATATTTGCTATTATTTCATCTGTTTGTTTATTTTTTATTGTCAATATCCCTTTATCACCCAAAATTTCTTCTATGTTTTTCTTATTAAATTTAGTAGACTTATATTCTGAAACTATTTTTTTATCATTAATTGTGTTTTCATATTCTATTACTGAAATCTTCTCTGTTGTTCCAATCATATTAATTTCTATATTATTATCATATGATATATCTTTTTCAATTCCAGCATATAACTTTCCTTTATATACACTTGATTCTTTTTGATTTATATCAAGTCTTACAATTGCATCTTTTTCTTCATTTTCTAAGGTAATACTATTACTTGATTTTATTTGTGTTTGATTTTTATCAAAAACTTGAATATTAGAAGAAATATCTAATTTTTCATTTTTTATTTCTACATCTTTATCAAAAACATATGTAATTATAAAATCATCTTGTCCATCTTTTAACCAAGATACAATATTATTATCTTCTTTATTTTCAATTTCTATATTTAGCATCCCTGTTGTCTTATCGTAATTCCAATTGTCATCAATTAACTCTTTCCCGTTTGTAGCTAATTTATTATATGAATTAACCAAAACTTTTTCTGGGTATTTATCTGAAATTTTAGGAGTTTGAATTTGAATACTAGATTTTCTCAATGGAAAAGCATTGTCCTTTAAGCCTGATTTAATTTCTAATTGTATAATTCTTTTCTCTTCTCCATTATAAGAAAATACTTTATTTGTAACAACTTCTTGTGTTAATATAGCAGTATCTTCTGTATTTATAAAATTTAAAGTAACGCTTCTATCTGCTTTTATAGAAATATCCTTTTCTTTTTGATCTCTATAAATTCCCTCTATACTTGCCACACTCTCCAAATTAATCAAATTCAAATCAAATTGCTCGTCTCTCTTTAATTCAATACCAACTTGTATCTCTTTTTCTTCTCCAGCATTAATTTGATTTAAATAAATTACATTGTCTTCAATTTTATTCACTGCATCACTTAAAATATTAGATTTTAAATTAAAGTTAGCTGTTCTTAAATTAATTTTGCCATCAAAATATCCTTCTTGTTTTACTGCCACTTTAAAATATAGTACTAGTGAATCACTATTTGGATTTGCATCAATATTTGTAACACTATCTCCATTATTATTTTTAAAATAAACTCCAAATTCTACGTTTTTATTATTAGTTTTCTTAAGAATGCTAATAGCATCAGCAGCATAAGAAACTGCATTAACTCCTAACAATAAAAAATTAGAAAATGTTAATGTAGCAATAATCATAATTACTGTAATAAAATTAAGTATTTTTTGCTTCATAATTTTTACCTCCTAAAATAAAAACACTTTTTCTTCTTATATATATTATATTTTATAGATATATACGTCAACTACTCATAATAATAGTATTTCATCCTACATTGCGGAAGTTCTTTAAAGATTATTATTTATTACATTTATATTATTTTTTTATTGCAATTTTATTTCATTAATTTAAAT
>FR884510.1 GCA_000435535.1 Clostridium sp. CAG:575
ATTTATTATTTTTTATTTATGAACTAGATTTCTTCATTTTGCAAATCTAGTTCTTTTTATAATTTGCTTAAATACTACAAATATAGGATAATAAATGTATATATATTTTTTTAATATTTATTACTTAATGAGGACTACTATATGAATGCACCAATGTACCATGATGGAAAAATTTTAAAATTCGAGGAGATATTTCGTTCTCCTTATCCAATGCCAACTAAAGAGGCAGCAGAGGCAGTTCTTAATTCAATTAGGAGTCAACATAGTTCCACATATGGGCGGGTCGAAATTGATGCTAGGATTGAACCATATGAGAATGGATTTATCGCAGTGCGACATCATGCACAGTACTTGTAATTACTAATTAAAACATAAAAGATTTCTAAAAAAATCAACTGATTTTTTAGAAATCTTTTATATTTTAATATGGTCGAGGTGAAATGACCCGCTAATTAAAAAACTATTGATTTTACTGTATTTTTTACTAATCGCAAAAAATTATAATGCAATTATAATGCAAGTGATAAATAGGCAAAGATAGAGTCAGATATTTTAAGATTTTTCGGAAAATTGCATTTGACAAATTATAAAAAAGGTGTTATTATATAGTTACATTAAGCAATGTACTCTAGTTCGGCTTGTGTATATTGTTTGCTGTAGATGTATCTGTAACTACATCTACTTTTTTTATGCTCAAAAAAAGCAAGGAAACCCTGTAACAAATTTCCTCACTTCGACTATGTATGACAACAATTAGTCTTTACTCTTTTTGTATTCTTCAAGTTTTGATTGAAGTTTGTTGTTTTTATCTCTTTCTGCTAATAGCTTTTCAACCAAATCTCGAA
>FR884511.1 GCA_000435535.1 Clostridium sp. CAG:575
AAGAGGGAAAAAGAAGGAACGTCCCTTATTCCCTCAAAGGAGAGATAGAGATGAGCGAAAATAACAATAATAATGAAGTAGAAGAATTAGATATAAATCATTTAATGCAAATAAGAAGAGATAAATTAAAGGAATTACAAGAGGAAGGGAAAGATCCTTTTGAAATAACTAAATTTAATAGAACAAATACAGCAGGAGAAATAAAAGCAGATTATGATAAGTTTGCAGAAAAAGATGTAACAGTTGCAGGTAGAATTATAGCAAAGAGAATAATGGGAAAAGCATCATTTTGCACAATTCAAGATAGTGATGAAAAAATCCAAAGTTATGTAAGTATAAATGACTTAGGAGAAGAAAGTTATAAAGCATTTAAAACATATGATATTGGTGATATCATTGGAATTACAGGTTTTGTATTTAAAACAAGAACTGAAGAAATTTCTGTACATGCAAAAGAAGTAACATTACTTTCTAAATCATTAAGACCATTACCAGAAAAGTTCCATGGACTAAAAGATCCAGATTTAAGATATAGACAAAGATATGTAGATTTAATAATGAATCCAGAAGTAAAGAAAACTTTTGAAACAAGAAGTAAAATCATTTCTGAAATAAGAAGAATATTAGACGAAAAAGGTTATTTAGAAGTTGAAACACCAATATTAAATACAATATCAGGTGGAGCAACAGCAAAACCATTTATAACACACCACAATGCTTTAGATTTACCAATGTATTTAAGAATAGCAACAGAATTAAACTTAAAAAGATTAATAGTTGGTGGATATGATAAAGTATATGAAATGGGAAGAATTTTCAGAAACGAAGGAATGGATATTAGACATAACCCTGAATTTACATCAATAGAATTATATGCTGCATATGAAGATTACAATGATATGATGGATATAACAGAAGAATTATTTACAAAATGTGCAATGAAAGTTTTAGGAACAACAAAAATAACATATCAAGACCAAGAAATAGATTTAACACCTGGATGGAAAAGAATTACTATGATAGATAGCATCAAAGAAGCATGTGGAGTTGATTTTAATGAAATTAATTCAGATGAAGAAGCAGTTGCTTTAGCTAAAGAAAGAGGAATTGAAATTCCAGACCCAACAAAAGAAACAAGAGGAGATGTAATTAGCTTATTCTTTGATGAATATGTAGAAAAAACATTAATACAACCAACATTTATATATGACTATCCAGTAGAAATTTCACCACTTGCAAAAAGAAGTTCAAAAGATCCAAGATTAACAGAAAGATTTGAAATATTTATTGGTGGAAGAGAATATGG
>FR884512.1 GCA_000435535.1 Clostridium sp. CAG:575
TTTTATTTTTCTAAAAAATAATCAATAAAATATAATATACTTTCTTTATCTCTTTTACTGAGCTTTTTAAATTTTTCATCATATATAGAAATGGAATTTTTAATTTCATCATCTAATAAATCATATAATATAATATCTGGAGTAATTTTATATGCATTACATAATTTTAATAGAGTGTCTATACTACCTTTAGAAAGACCTCTTTCAATTTGACTAATGTGCCTTGGTTCTAATCCTGTTAATTCTGAAACTTGATTTTGTGTTAAATTGTTTTTTTGTCTATAGTATTGGCATATTTTTCCGATATGCTCATTAATATTCTTTTTCTTCATTATAAAATATATCCTTTCTATTTCTTGTTTTAATTTACTTATTCATTATAGTATAACCTTTTACAAATTTTGTGAATGATTTTATATTTGATAAATATCTATTATAAATTGACAAAAAATACAAAAAATATTTACAAATTGTTTTACTAATGGTAAAATTACAATTGATAAAAAACGTATTTAAATTTATATAATACAAAAGAAAGAAATGAGGAAAAACAAAATTTTAATATATAATGTTTTAAACGTTTAAAATTTGGAAAAAATAAAAATAACAAAAGATGGGGAGGAAATTATGAAAGTAAAAAACAAAATTTTAACAGCAATGGTATTTGGGACTATATTATCAGGACTTATTATACCAAATAAAGCAAATGCTGCTTTACAATCTAATGGAGGAACACCTGAAATTAAAAGTTCAAAAGATTGGATGATACAAATTAGACAGATGCAAGAATTAGGAGGAACTTTAGGAAGAACTGATAGTATTAATACAACTAATTTAATGGGGAATTCTACAGATTTGGATATTCATATGGAAAAAAATACAGAATATGGTGCAATGGCAATACTTTCTGCTTCTGCATATGGAAATCCAAATAAAATAGAAAATGGAGGAACTACAACCGGTAACTCTACTGGAATAGTAATTAATACATCTAATTATGAAAAAGTTTCGGCTGTTACAAATGATACATCATTTATGTATAGTAGAGATGTTGCAAATAGATATAAAAATGAATATGACTATATGAATTATGAAAGAAAGCCTGGTGATGCAACAATAGAAACAAGTGCTTGGCATGGTACTGGTGGAATAGGTCAATATTTTAATCATTCAATAACTGTTTTGTGTCGAGCTTACAAAAGTATTTTTGCTTATTATGGTAATGGAGCTTCTAGTGCAGTACCGAGAGAAGATTCAAAATTACCAACCCGTGCAGTTATAGTTGTAGGTACAGGACTATAAAATACTAAAGAACTAAATAGGAGATAAAATTGAAAAATAAAAGGTTAAAATTAAAAGATAAAAAAGGAATAACCTTAATAGCTTTAGTTGTAACAATTGTTATATTGCTAATATTATCAATGGTAGTTATAAATGTAATAACAGGAGAAAATGGACTATTTCAAAGAGCAAAAGAAGCATCATTTAAATCAAAAATGTCAGCAATTGCAGAAGAATATGATATGTATTTAACAGAACAAAAAATAAATAACCTTGATAGCAACGAAGAAATTAAAATATATGCTGGAAAGGTTTTAAAAAATATTATACAAGATGAAGAATTAGATGTAGATGAAAATAATGTGCAAGACATTAGAAAATTACTAAAAAATGTTGGAAAAACAGAAGAAGAGTATGTAATAGTTTATGAAAATAAACTATATTACGTTTCACAAAGTAAAATAAAGAATAATTCTAATCAAACTAAATGGTGTCAGGAAATTGGAATTGCTATTTGGGAATACAATAGTCAAGATGATAATACAGGAATTAAAGTTGTTAATGGAAAATATGAATTAGTAAATGGAGTTTACTTGTGTACACCACAATTAAATGAAGGTTTTATAAAAGAAAATACAAGATATGTAAAAGATGTAAATGGAAATTTAGTTGTAGGTAATTGGATTAATAAAAAACCAGATAATGATTGGTATGATTATAAAAATCAAAAGTGGGCTAATATTTTTGTAGAATCAGAAGGAATAGAGAGTTACTATGTTTGGATTCCAAGATATGTATATAAAATAGATGATGAAAAATCTGTTACTGGAAATGAGAGAATGGATGTAAAATTTGTTGATATAGATAATAGCTATAAAGATCCAAATACGGATGAAAAAACAGATTGGAACACATTACAATCACAAGGATATCAATTACCAGAGGCTTTTATATGGGGAGATGATGATTCTAATAAAACATCAATTCCAGGATATTGGATGAGTAAGTATCAATTATCTGAATTTGTTAATGGAGATAATTATACTGTTAATTATAAAACAGTAGCAACAACATCATCTATAAAAATACAAGAGATAACAACTAGTACAGATAAAGCAATTGCTAAATATACGTATGCTGTTAATGGAAACATTTTACATGAAAGTAATAGTCCAGATGATTATACAATTACAGGATTAGCTAAGGGAAATAAAGCAGTAAATGTAACAGCATTGGATTCAAATGGATGTATTATAGGAAGTATGACAAAATTATATGAAGTTGCAGATGTAAATCCACCGGATTTAACAGGTTTTGATAAAGACACTACATTTTATGTGTATTGGGACGAAAATGGAATAGAACATAATGAAATTCCAATTAGCCAAAATGCACCAGAAGCTTGGTATGATTATGGTACAAGAAATTGGGCTAATATTGTAACAAGAAATGATGGACTTGAAAGCTATTATGTGTGGATACCACGTTATCAATATAGTTTAAATCAAAATACAGAGACATCTTCTGTAAAATTTATTAAAGGAACAGATACAAAGACTGATGAAGGATATCAAATTCCAGAGGCATTTACATGGGGAGACAATGGAGAAAAACAATTAACAGGATATTGGATGGCAAAATATCAATTATCAACAGAAGAAAGTACTGCTAAAATTAGAGCAGAAGTATCAGCAGGTGGAAATGTTATTAGA
>FR884513.1:0-815 GCA_000435535.1 Clostridium sp. CAG:575
AAATAACATATATAAAAAATATTAAAACAATTAACATAATTAAAAATAATGAAAAGGAGGAATAAAAAATGAACAATTTTATAGGACAAGATTTAAATATAAATAACAATATAGAAATAGAAGAAAAACAAAAAAGTTTTTTAGAAACAACTTTAGGAAAAACAATAAATACAGGAATTGATATAGGAATTAGAACTATACTTCCGGATTATATTGAAGATCAGATAATTGATTTAAAAAATAATTTAATAAATTATGGATTAAAAGATGGAATTAAAAAAAGTATAGATGATGCAATAAATTTAGGAAAAAGTGCAATAGGTATAATTACAGGAAATTTTGAAAATATTTCTCAGGTTCAAAATGCAGTAAAAAGTGGAGGAATAATAGATAATATATCTTCACTACTGGATAATGTAATTGATAGAGTTGAAACAAAAGGAGTAATAAATTATACAGTTGCAAAAACAATAAAACAAGGAAAAAATTCAATATTAAATAATGTTGAAAAAAATATAAATGAGACATTTAATAATCAAATAAAAGCATTAAGCTATACAGAAAAATATATTGATAATTGGAAAAAATATTATAATGATAAAAATTTCGATGGAATGGAAAAAGAATATAAAAAAATAGAAAAAGAATATAAAAATTTAATTCCCATAGAAAATACAATCAATGATATAAGAAAAATAGAAAACTTACATAATTTAATAAAAAATAATGGACAAAATTTTGAATTAACACAAGATGAGAAAGAATTAATAGAAAAACTATAAATTTATTAAATAATAAAATATCAAAATAATAAA
>FR884513.1:875-4773 GCA_000435535.1 Clostridium sp. CAG:575
CAAAAAATGTTATATAAAAAAATTAATATATTTAGTTTTAATTAAGATTAAATAGATATTAATCATAATAAAGTAGGTTAGTACTATGAAAAATTTTAAAAACTATAATGATTATAGTAAAAAAGAAGAGCTAACATTTGAATCAAAAGTGGTTCATGGAGCATTAGGGCATGACCCAATGACGGGAGCAGTAAGTTTCCCAATATTTCAATCAGCAACATTTAGGCATATTGCATTAGGAGAAGACACTGGATTTTCTTATTCAAGAGTTAAAAATCCAACAAGACAAGAATTAGAAAGGACAATGGCGATTTTAGAAGAAGGACTAGAAGGATTCGCAGTATCAAGTGGAATGGCAGCAGTAACATGTGTATTATCAATGCTAAATCCAGGAGAACATGTCATTTTATCAGACGACTTATATGGAGGAACATTACATATTAATGAAACATTTTTTAGTAGATATGGAATTGAATTTACTCAAGTAGATATGACAGATATAAATAATTTAAAAAATGCAATTCGTAAAAATACCAAAATGATATTTATCGAAACTCCAACAAATCCTATGATGAAAGTTGCAGATATTGAAGAAATATCAAAAATAGCAAAATCAATAGGAGCTGTAACTGTTGTAGACAATACATTTTTAACACCGTATTTTCAAAAGCCATTAACATTAGGAGCAGATATAGTAATACATAGTGGAACAAAATATCTAGGAGGACATAATGACACTTTGGCTGGAATTATTGTAGTAAAAAAACAAGAACATGCAGATTTCATGTTTGAACAAGTAAAAACTTTTGGAAATCAAATAGCACCATTAGATGCATGGTTAATATTAAGAGGTTTAAAAACATTAGCAGTTAGAATGAGACAACATAATGAAAATGCAATGAAAGTAGCTAATTGGTTAAGAGAACAACCAAAAGTAAAAGAAGTTTATTTTGTAGGGTTTGAAGACCATCCACAATATAATATAACAAAAAAACAAACGACTGGATTTGGAGGAATGATTTCATTTGCAGTTGATAGTGACGAAACAGCAAAACAAATATTAGAAAAAGTAGATTTAATAATGTTTGCAGAAAGTTTAGGTGGAACAGAAACATTAATTACATATCCATTAACTCAAACACATAATTCAGTTCCAGAAGAAATAAGAGAAAAATTAGGAATTACAGGAAGATTATTAAGGTTATCAGTAGGGATAGAAGATGCAAATGACATTATTAAAGATTTAGAAAATGCTATGAAATAAAATATAAAAATATTAGAAATCCCTAAGAAAAAAGGGATTTTTTTATTAAAATCACTTGCAAAAAATGAAGTGGTTTAGTATAATACAAATGTACAAAAAACAATGAAAAGAGGGAGAAATAATGGAAGAAACACCACAAAGAAGAGACGGAAAAATAATAGAAAGAGATATAGACAAAGAAATGAGAACAGCATACATAGACTACGCAATGAGTGTTATTGTATCACGTGCACTTCCAGATGTTAGAGATGGTTTAAAGCCAGTACATAGAAGAATATTATATGCAATGCATGAAGATGGAATTACATCTGATAAAGCATATCGTAAATGTGCTAATACAGTAGGTTCTGTTTTAGGAAGATATCATCCACATGGAGATAGCTCTGTTTACGATGCTATGGTAAGATTAGCACAAGATTTTACAATGAGGTACCCATTAGTTGATGGACATGGAAACTTTGGTTCTGTAGACGGAGACAGCCCGGCTGCTATGAGGTATACAGAAGCAAGAATGTCAAAAATTGCTGAATCTATGCTAACAGACATAGAAAAAAACACAGTAGATTTTATGCCAAACTATGATGATAGATTACAAGAACCAACAGTATTACCTGCAAGAATTCCTGCTTTACTAGTAAATGGTTCATCAGGTATAGCCGTAGGAATGGCAACAAATATACCTCCACATAACTTAACAGAAGTAATAAATGGAATAATCAGAATAATTGATAATCCAGAAACAACATTAGAAGAATTAATGGAAGATATAAAAGGACCAGATTTCCCAACAGGTGCAACAATATTAGGAATGGAAGGAATAAAACAAGCATATAGTACAGGTAGAGGAAAAATAACAATGAGAGGCGAAGCTGAAATTGAAGAAATGAGTGGAGGAAGACAAAAAATAATTATCACATCACTACCATATCAAGTAAATAAAGCTAAACTAGTAAAAACAATAGCAGATCTTGCAAAAGAAAAGAAAATAGAAGGAATCTCAGAAGTTAGAGATGAATCTGATAGAAAAGAAAAGACAAGAGTTGTTATCGAATTAAAAAGAGATGCAAATGCAAATGTAATTTTAAATCAATTATATAAACATACACAATTACAAGAAACATTTGGTGCAATTATGCTAGCACTAGTAGATGGAGTTCCTAGAATCTTAACATTAAGACAGTGTTTAGACTGCTATATTAACCACAGAAAAGTAGTAATACTAAGAAGAACGAAATTTGAATTAGATAAAGCTCTAGCAAGAGCTCACATTTTAGAGGGCTTAAAAATAGCATTAGATAACATTGATGAAGTAATAGCAATTATACGTTCTTCATATGATAATCCAAAAGAAAGATTAATGGAAAGATTTGGTTTTTCTGATATACAAGCACAAGCTATATTAGACATGAGATTAAAAACATTATCTGGATTACAAAGAGAGAAAATAGAAGAAGAGTATAACGAAATAATGAAATTAATTGCTCATTTAAGAGATATATTATCAAGTGAAACATTAGTATATGACATAATAAAAGAGGAATTAACTGAAATAAAAGAAAAATATGGTGATGACAGATTAACAAAAATTGTACCAGCAAGTGGTGAATTTATTGTAGAAGACTTAATTAAAGAAGAACAAACAGTAGTAGCATTAACACACTTTGGATATATTAAAAGAATGCCAATAGATACATATAAGAGTCAAAGAAGAGGTGGAAAAGGTATAACAGGAATTGCAACGAGAGAAGAAGATTTTGTTAAACAAATATTTACAGCTTCTACACATGATACAATTTTATTCTTTACAAATAAAGGTAAACTATATAAATTAAGAGGATATGAAGTTCCAGAAGCAGGAAGAACTGCAAAAGGAACAGCAATAGTTAATTTATTAAGCCTTGATCCTGGAGAAAAAGTATCTGCAGTTATACCAATTCAAAATTTTGCAGAAGGAAAATATTTATTAATGGCAACCAAAAAAGGTCTTATAAAGAAAACTGCATTAAGCGAATATAATTCAGCAAGAAGAACAGGACTACAAGGAATTACACTAAAAGATGATGATGAATTAATAACTGTTAGACTTACAGATGGACAAGATAATGTAGTACTTGTAACTAAAGAAGGAATGTGTATTACATTTGATGAAAAAGATGTAAGACCAATAGGAAGAGTTTCTCAAGGTGTAATAGGAATAAGACTAGATGATGAAGATGAAGTAATAGGAATGGAATCTGTTATAGCTGGAGGAAAAGCAACTCTACTTGCAATTACTGAAAATGGATTTGGAAAAAGAACTGAACTAGATGAATATAGAGTACAAATTAGAGGTGGAAAAGGAGTTATTACATATAAAATAACACCAAAAACAGGAAAATTAGTTGGAGTAAGAATTGCAACTGAAGAAGATGATGTAATGCTAATAACTGATACAGGAACAATTATAAGATTAAATGTTAAAGATATAAGTGTTCTTGGAAGAGCAACACAAGGTGTTACATTAATGAGAACAAATGATGGTGGAAAAGTTGTAAGTATTGAAACATTAACACCAGACGAAGAATAAAAGATAAAAGATAATAATTTTAATTTTAAAATTATTATCTTATTTTTATTCGCTTTAGCGTGTTGAGC
>FR884514.1 GCA_000435535.1 Clostridium sp. CAG:575
AAAAGAATGGTGGTCGTTATAGGGCTCGAACCTATGACCCCCTGCTTGTAAGGCAGATGCTCTCCCAGCTGAGCTAAACGACCATGTCCTTTCGACATTGACTAGTATACAAGATTTTAGTATAAATGTCAATACCATTTTAAAAAAATTTCGTAATTTTTTTTACTTTTTTTATTTTATTTTTATAAAATATCTTCAATTCCTTGTCTCTCTAAGATTTCAAAAACACCAAACAATAAATTAATTTTAAAATAATACTTTTTATTTTTTACTTTTTTAAAATTATATTTTTTAAATCTCGATATAAAAAGTAGCAAAACTTTGCAATAAATATTTTATAAAATTTTTTGGTCAATAATCTACGTTTGTTTCATTTTCTATATTCTTATTATTCATTTGTAAATTCTATTACTTCATTATAATTAGTTATGATTCTTGCTCCTTGTTTTATTAAATCATTCGTGCCAACAGAATTAATAGAATTAATATTTCCTGGAACTACAAAAACATCTCTTCCTTGTTCCAAAGCAAAATCAACAGTAATTAATGTCCCACTTTTTTCTTTTGCTTCAACAACAATAATGCCTCTACTCAATCCACTAACAATTCTATTTCTTGCTGGAAAATTCATCTTTTCTGGTTTTGTACCACATGGATATTCAGAAATTATGCATCCACCGTTTTTTATTATCTCGTTTGCTAATTGTATATTTTCTTTTGGATAAATTATATCTAATCCATTACCTAGAACAGCTATCGTTTTTCCTAATTTTTCCTTATCTTCTTGTGCTTTTGCACATAAAGAGCCAATATGTGCATAGCTATCTATTCCTTTAGCTAATCCACTCACAATATTAATTCCATTCATCGACAAATTATAAGCAAAATATTTAGCGGCCTTTTTTCCATATTCTGTACAATCTCTGCATCCAATAATTCCAATATTTCTTTCATTTAAAATATCTTTATTTCCCCTTATATACAAACTGATTGGTAAATCATAAATTTCTCTTAAACTTTGGGGATAATGAATTTCATCTATATTAATAATATCTATATTATTTTTTTGCATATATCTAATATGGTAATCTATCATTTTCTCATTTTTAGACATTATTATTTTTTCTGCTGTTTCCTCTCCTATTCCATCTACTTTTAATAATTCTTCCTTGGTTAGTTTATAGATTCTCTCTGGTGTTTTATATATCTGTAATATTTTCCTTTTTCTTACGCATCCAATCCCACTTATTAGGCTTAACCATATCCAATATTTTTTATTTTTTAAATTTTCCAAAACTATATTTTCCTCCTTTTAACATTTAAAACTCTTTGAAATTATACTTCTCTTTTTATATTTGAATTTTTCTCAAATTTCTATGTGATACACCTTGCTATATAAAATTATTACCTACAATAAAAGAGACACAAATATTTTGTGTCCCACTTTTTATATCTTTAATTTTATTTAACGAATTTCTAACTGTATTCTTCTACGCTTAATCAATTAGACCGTTTTGTCTTCTAGTTGCTTTTATTACATTGTTCATTAACATAGCTATTGTCATTGGTCCTACGCCCCCTGGGACCGGTGTAATATAGCTTACTTTTTCCTTTACATTTTCAAAATCAACATCACCTGTGATTTTACCATTATCTAATCTATTTATTCCTACATCAATTACAACTGCATTTTCTTTTACCATATCAGCAGTTACAAAATGTGCCTTTCCTATTGCTGATATTAATATGTCAGCTTCTTTGGCTTTTTGAGCTAAATTTTGTGTTTTAGAATGACATGTAGTTACTGTAGCATTCTTATTTAAGCAACAATGTATTAATGGCTTACCTACAATATTGCTTCTTCCCAATATTACCACATTTTTACCACTTAAGTCAATATTATATTCTTCAAACATTTTAATAATTCCATATGGAGTGCATGATACAAATGTATCTTGATCTAGAACTAATTTTCCAACATTTACAGGATTAAAACCATCAACATCTTTCTCTGGTGCTATTGTTCTAAATGCTTCATTTATATCTAAATTTGATGGGATTGGACTCTGTAATAATATTCCATTTATATTTTTTTCATCGTTTAATTTTTTTATTAACTCTATCAATTCTTTTTGAGTTGTTTCTTTATCTAATAAATACTCATCATATTCTATTCCAACGTCTTCACATGCTTTGCTTTTATTTCTAACATATACCTTTGATGCAGGATCATCTCCAACCATTATTACCGCTAATTTAGATTTTATATTCTTTTGTTTTAATTCTTCACATTCTATTCTCAAATTATTTCTTATTTTTTTTGCTAATTCTTTTCCATCTATAATTACAGCCATCTTAATTCTCCTTTTACTTGTTAATTACTTATTATTTTATATTCAATATCTTCCATATCTGGAAACATTTCTTTAACTCTTTTTAATGTAAGCATTGACATTTTGGGTTGTGGATTTTTTTTATGATCTGATAGTAATTTTTGTGTATAACAATTAGGTGCTGTTTTAAATAATAAATATCTGTTTCGTACATATGTGTAGTAAATTTGATATCCATTATTCAAATCTTCCCACATCATTTCAAATGTATATTTTTCTTCCATTATTTCTCCTCTCATCAACCATTGGGGACGTTGTTGAATTGGTTGAATTATTTATTTAATATTCAAAATTATATTTAATAGTTTTTTTATTAATTTCTCTTTTTCAACCAATTCAACAACGTCCCCAATGGTTGAAAAAATTTATTGAATCATTTTTTCGAGTTCTTCTTCTGATATAATTGTTATTCCTAAGCTTTGTGCCTTTGTTAATTTGCTTCCTGCATCTTCTCCTGCTAATAGATAATCTGTTTTTTTAGATACTGAACCTGATGTTTTTCCTCCAAATTTTTCTATTATATCTTCTGCTTCTTTCCTTGTGTATTTTTCTAAGCTTCCTGTTAATACAAAGGTTTTTCCTTCAAATCTTTTATCTGTACTTTCCTCTTCTAAAGAATTCATATTAACACCTGCTTCTTTTAGTTTATTTAATAAATCTGTTGTTTGTTCTTGTAAAAAGAATTCTCTAATACTGTTCGCCATTACTTCTCCTATATCTTTTATTTCGCTTAGTTCTTCAAATGTTGCGTTTGATAGATTGTCCATCGTTCTATATTTTCTTGCTAATGTTTTTGCTGCTTTTCCTCCAACATGTCTAATCCCTAAAGCTGTAATTAATCTATATAGGTCGTTTTCTTTGCTTGCATTTATACTGTCTATTAGATTTTGTGCGAATTTTTTTCCATTCTTTTTTAATGATGCAATATCTTCAAATTTTAGTGCATAAATATCTGATATATTATGAATTAATTCTCTATCTAATAATTGACCA
This sequence comes from Clostridium sp. CAG:575, assembly GCA_000435535.1. Lineage (GTDB taxonomy): Bacteria > Bacillota > Clostridia > TANB77 > CAG-508 > CAG-269. The sequence goes on from FR884514.1 coordinate 3,387, forward strand.
ATTATATTTTCTCCTAATCCATCTATATTCATAGCTTCTCTTGATACAAAATGTACTAAATTTCTAAACAATTTTGCTGAGCATTCTATTCCTGTACATCTTACTGCTGCTTCGCCTTCTTCTCTTATTGCTTCTGCTCCACATACTGGACAAACTCTTGGCATTTCAAAGTCTTTTTCTGTTCCATTTCTTTTTTCTTCTACTACTTTTACTATTTCTGGTATTACATCTCCTGCTTTTTGAATTACAACTGTATCACCTATTTTTAAGCCTTTTTCTTTTATGAAGTCCTCATTGTGAAGTGTTGTTTTTGATATAGTTGAGCCTGCAACTTTTACTGGTTCTAGAATTGCCATTGGTGTAATAACTCCTGTTCTTCCTACTTGACAAACTATGTCTTTTAATATTGTTTCTTTTTGCTCTGGTGGATATTTATATGCAATTGCCCATCTTGGCGTTTTAGCAGTTGTTCCTAACATTTCTCTGAATTTTAAGTTATCTATTTTTATAACTGCTCCATCTATTCCAAATGTTAGATTTTCTCTCATATCTCCAATTTTATTTATTGCCGCTTTTACTTCATTTAGATTTTTACATGGAATTCTAACTGGGTTTACATTAAACCCTAATTTTTCTAAGTATTCTAATTCTTCAAAATGAGAATTGAATTCTTTTCCTTCTATTTTTTGCACATTAAAAATGTATATATCTAGAGGTCTTTTAGCTGTAATTTTGCTATCTAATTGTCTTAATGAACCTGCTGCTGCATTACGTGCATTTGCAAATAATTCCTCTTCGTTTTCTTCTCTTTCCTGATTCATTGCTTCAAAGTCTGTTTTTGATATAAATACTTCTCCACGTACTGTTATATCTATTTTATCATTTATTTCCATTGGAATTGTCTTTACTGTTTTTAAATTTTCTGTTACATCTTCTCCGACTAAACCATTTCCTCTTGTTGCTCCTCTTACAAATTTTCCATCTTTATATTCTAATGCTGCTGATAGTCCATCAATTTTTGTTTCAACTACATATTTTACTTCTTCAATTCCATTTTCTTGTGCTTTTTGATGCATTCTTTCATCAAATTCATCTATTTCTTCAAAACTAAAAATATCTTGTAAGCTCTGTAATGGTACTTCATGTGTTACTTTTGTAAAACCTTCTTTTACATGTCCTCCAACTTTTTGTGTTAAAGAATCTTTCGTTATAAATTCTGGATATTCTTTTTCCAAATTTCTTAATTCTACCATTAACATATCATATTCAAAATCCGATACTTCTGGGTTATCATCATCATAATATTTTTTTGCTAAATACTCTGTTCTCTCTCTTAACTCTTTAATTCTTTTTTCTGCTTGTTCTTTATTCATTTTGTCTCTCTCCTTTGTGTTTTATTTTTTCTATTATATACAATTTAAAATAAAAAATAAAGGAATTTTTATAAATTCCTTTATTAATTTTTCTATTCATATTAACGTTCATATTTTATACTATTTAAATATATTTATCTAAATTTTTATTATAATTTATACTTAGTCTATTTGTCTTGCAAATATAATCGTTCTTTGGTCATTGCTTGCATCTGTACATGTTGATAAAGTTAATTCAGCTTTTCCATTTGTATCTCTAGCATAGAAAGATGTATCATTTTCAGATGCTTCAAATTTATTATACACACTGTATGTAACACTTACACCTCTATAGTCTTTTACATAAATTTTATCCCCATTAGATAATTTTTTCAAATTTGAGAAAAATAATCCATTTCTATAATTATGTCCAATTATAACTACATTTCCTGGTTGATTTAAATTTTCACCATTTGGCCATAATAAAGATACAGCTTTAGAAATTGCTGATGTTGATACTTCCTCTAAAATTGGGTATTCAAAATTTATTGTTGGAATTTTCATAGTTCCTAATACTGTAAATCCATTCCACTTTGACTTTGTTCCTCCTGATGTTGACGAATTTGTTTGACTTGTTGGTGTTTGGTCAAATATATCTGTTGATATATTTTCTATTGATGAATTAGTATCTTCATTTTTATTTTCTGTATTATTTCCTGTTGTTATCTCTCCTTCATAATCATTTACAAATTCTGAGGCTTGTTTTGTAACAAAATATTTTTGTACATAATCAAATCCTAATAATCCTAATAATATAACTATTGCTACAATTATAACTATTAAAACAATTGTTAATACTTTACTATATTTACTTTCAAACATACTTTTTACCTCCGTACATAATAACTCTATTTATATTATAACATACGAATTAATTTTTTACAATTTTTTAAAACATTTTTTGAATCATTTTTCAAAGCAATTTTAAAAACACAAAAGTCAAGAATTTCTCAATATTAAAAAATCAGAAAATCATCTTAATTTTACATTTTATCTATACTATTTTATCTCCAAATTTTGCACCAGCTAATATATGAAAATGCAAATGCATAACTTCTTGTCCTGCATCTTTACCGCAATTAACAATTACTCTATAACCAGATTCTTTAAATCCTTTTTCTTCAGCAATTTGATTGATTACACCATATATTCTACCAACAATTGCTTCATCTTCTTTTTGCATATGAGCTAATGATGTGATATGTTTTTTAGGTATTACTAATATATGAATTGGTGCTGCTGGATTTATATCGTTAAAAGCTAATATTTCGTCATCCTCATATACTTTTGTTGATGGAATTTCTCCTTTTATAATTTTACAAAATAAACAATCTTCCATATTTATCTTCCTTTCGTTCACTTAATTCTAAAACAGAAATGAGAGAAAAAGGTGGAAAGAGGGGAAAAGAGGGACGTTCCTT
>FR884515.1 GCA_000435535.1 Clostridium sp. CAG:575
ATAATTTTACAACCAAAAAAATTAGATGTAAACTCATTTATTTACATCTAACAGTATACATGTAATTTGTATAAATCTTTTAGCGTCCTGCATTTAAGCCTATTAGAATATATATGCCTAATATATAAAATGATAAGACTCCTACAATTATTGATATTATCAATGCTACTAATATTTTTATAACTAATTTCCAATGTTTTTTATCTTTTTTTTGAATATCATTATATACTATTTTGTTTTTTCTTATTATAAAAAAAAGTTGTATCAAAAAAATTCCAACAAAAATAATAAATGGATATATTATTAATTGCATATATATTCCTCCCTATAAATTACTATTTATCTTTTATCAAAAATTTATTAACCGCACTTATGTATATAACCAAATATGATATAGATAGCAAAAATCCACCTAAAACATCGCTTGTATAGTGCACACCCAAATAAATTCTACTTACTCCAATAGAACATATTAAAATACTTAATAATACAATAGAAATCCATTTAAGATACTTATTTTTTACATATTTATAAATTAAATATATTAAATAACCATAAAAAGCCATACTCACCATAGAATGACCTGATGGAAAACTATATCCGGTTTCTTCAATTATTCTATATTCAGTTGGTCTCGGTCTTTGTAATATTCTTTTTATTAATTGATTTAAAATTGTAATTATTACTAAATTTGAAAAAATTGAAATTCCTATTTTTTTATTCTTTATTAAAATAACTAAAACAATTGTCAATACTATTAAAAATATTGCCCCTCCAAAATTAGTAACAAATTTTGCTATTGGTGTTGCAAAATCAGATATCAGAAATGTTGATACTATTTTATAACCTATTATATCACCATTCATAAGTTCTTTATTAAATACATCTTCTGCAAGTGCAAAAAATCCAATTAAACAAATAAATAATATAATCCATTTTAAATTTTTTATAATAAATTCCTTTATTTTTTCTTTCATCTCTTCCTTTCATTCCTTCCCCAAAATATTGAACTTTACAAATTTCACATATAAAAAATGTGAAATATTTCTTTAATTTTTTTATTTTACTAACTTGCTAACTTTATCAACAATTATTTTAGGTTCTTCTTTCATCCCTTCTTCTACCCAATTTAAAACAATTTCAACAAAAGCATATTTATAAAAATTCGTAACAAATATTATATCTTCCTTTTTATATTTATTTTCTTTAGACATTCTGTCTATTTCTTCATACATAATAGGATAAACCATATTGTATAAGTTTTTCCTTAAAATCTCTAATGATACAGAATGATAAATATTCACTACAAATATTTTTTCTTCATAAATTAGATTAAATATAGATAAAAACTTTTCCTGCCAAGTTTTACAATTACTATTACTATTTAATATTTTATTTGTTTCTTCTACGCAAATCCATTCAACTAAGTCTTGAATATCTTGAAAATGATAGTAGAATGTTTGTCTATTAATATTACATTTTTTTGCTATATCATTAACTGTAATTTTATTAAATGATTTTTCTTTTAATAAATCTTTAAATTCATATGCTATTACTTTTTTTGTTGTTAAACTACTCATATAATCACCACTTGCATTATATTACATATAATATTTTTTTACAAGATATTTAGCATTAGAAAAAGCGACTTTCATAAGTCGCCCTTTATAAATGTATCAATACATATTCTATTTTATTAAACCACTTTCTTTTAATAATATTTCTAAATCTGTTCCTTGTACCTTTTTCTCTACTGTTTTTAACATTTGCTTTTCAATAAATGTTAGTGGAATTTCTTCTATTGATTTTTTATCTATAGCATAATAGCAAGCTCTTAGTAATTCTCTAACATCATACTTGCTTCCCCATACTTCTGGAACAGCTCTATCAACATCAAGTAAAGTATAAACAGCCTCCATTCCAGTTCTAATAGAGTATTCTGTTGTAAATATTGTATCTCTTGGTGTCTCTGCAAATTGACCTAAAAATGCAAAGTTTAATGCTCCTTTTGGAACTACTAATGGTCTATCACTTTCTTTTCTTGGTTGGAAAAATGCATTTATATATGGCATATAACAAGTTGTTGTATTACATCTTTCTGTTGCATATTCTTTAATTTTTTCCTTTGGAAAGCCTATATGATATAGCCATTCTTCACATATTTCTTCACCTGTACATTGTTTCATTGGCTTTTTAACATAATTTCCATCTTTGTTTGTATTTAATGAATATACCCAAATTAATACAGTATCTTTATCTTGTGATTTAAATTGAGGTTGTCTATTTATTGTCCATGATAAATACCAGTTTTCTGTACTATCTTTTACTGTTACAATTCCTCCTGTTGTAACTTTTCCACTACGAGGATCTCTTTTACATATTTTCATTATATGTTCAATAATTTCCTCATCCTTTGTTTCTATAGTTGCACTCATCCAGTTTGTTGCATCAACATTACTACAAAATGCATCTGGATTTCCAAATTCTCCATTTGTTGCCTGTCTTGCAATATTCTTCCATAAATTCCAAGATTCACCATATCCATTTTTAATTTTTGATAGATCTGGAACTGTGTTTTGGTCTCCATAGCAAGATGTATCTGTACAACATCCATTTGTGATAAATACTAAATCATCTTCAGTTAGTTCTATAATTTCTTCTTTTCCATCTTTTACATATTCTATTTGTTTTGCAACTTTTTTACTTCCTTGTGCTGTTATTACAACATTTTTTACATCAATTCCATATTCTATTGTTGCACCATGGTTCTCAAGATATTTTGCTAATGGTAAAATCATAGATTCATATTGATTATATTTTGTAAATCTTAATGCTGAAAAATCAGGTAATCCATCTATATGATGCACATATCTACATAAATATCTTTTCATCTCTAATGCAGATGACCATTTTTGGAATGCAAACATTGTCTGCCAATATAACCAGAAATTTGTACCCCAGAACGAATCTGGTAATACCTCAGATATTTTTTTATCTTCCAAGTCTTTTTCTGGTGTAATAAATAATTTTGATAATGCCATTGCTGACTCTTTATCTAATTTAAATTGTTTATCTGTATGAGCATCTTCTCCACAATTCACTGTTGCTCTACATAGTGAATAGTTTGGATCATGTTTGTTTAGCCAGTAATACTCATCTAATACTGAAACATTTGGTGTTTCTATTGATGGCACATCTCTAAACATATCCCACATACATTCAAAGTGGTTATCCATTTCTCTTCCACCACGCATATAAAATCCTTTTGTTATATCTTTCCTTCCATCACAAGACCCACCTGCCAAATCTAACTTTTCTAGTAAATGAACGTTTTCTCCTTTCATTTGACCATCTCTAATTAAATAGAATGCTGCAGATAATCCTGCAAGTCCTGTTCCTATAATATATGCTTTCTTTCTATCAACTCCCATTGGTTTTTCTGGGTGTGCGAAAGCTTCATAAGTTCCTGCACCATAATACATAAAAATTCCTCCTTAAATATAATTTATATTATGATTATATATTAAGGAGTTTTTTATTCAATAATCAATATATTTATTGTGTATAAATTTTAGACATTTTTATAAAAATGTCTAAAATTGTAATTGTTTTTTGATTTGCATATTTTCTAAATCTCTTTTTATCTGCTTACTATATCTATCCTCTTCTGAAAAAACACAACCACAATATTTTTGCATATATAATCCTAATTCTCTTGCTTTTGCTTGTCCTTCTCTAAAACCAACGCGAAAATCTCTATACAAAAATGTTAATCCATACTTCTTTGCAATTTCTTCACCTTGCTCTTTTAAAATATCATGTTTTTGATATGGACTTACTAATAATGTTGTAGAAATAGTATCATAACCATGTTCTTTTGCATATTTTGCAGTTTGTTCCAATCTTACTCTATAACAATAATTTTGACATCTATTTTGTAAATCTCCAATTACATTTTTGCAAAAGTTATCTAATCCATATTCTTCTTCAAAAATTGCTTCTACATTTATGCTTTTTGTGTATTCTTTTAATGTATCTCTTCTTGTTTTATATTCAATATAAGGATGAATGTTAGGATTATACCAATATACTGTTGGCTCTATTCCTTCCTGCCTTAAAGAATCTATACAATATACACTACAAGGTGCACAACATGTATGCATTAATAGTTTCATTTTACTTTCATTCCTTCCCTAGATTTTATTAACTTTATTTTTCACATTTTCTTTTGTTCCAATTGATTTTTTTAATATTTTATAATCTAATATTAATAATGAAAAAATTGTCAAAAGCATATTCCTATATGTAAATTTGGGATGTATTGCTGAATGATTCCTTGTTAATACATACCATACAATAGGAAAAACTGCAATAAATAAATATTGCAATATTTCTCTTTTGGATATGTCAATATTTTCTTTCTTCTTTAATATTAAAGCAACTATTGTTACAAATATTAAAGCAAATATCTCATATGAAATATTAAATATATTACATACTATTGTATCAAATAATATTATTTTTTCACCAGCCCCATCATAAGTTCCACTTCTTTTTGTTATTGCATCAAGTGCATTTTCCATTATATTTTTATCCAATATTATACTTGCTATAACCCATTTGCTCAACCATATTAATCCATAACCTAATCCCCAGTTTATACAAAGTATTATCATTTTTTTAAATGATATCTCTTTTTTATTTATCATCAAATACATCAAAATTGGTATTCCTAATGTTAATAATGGAGTCGTAAGTAAATCAAAAAAGCTTGTTAATCCACCTATTATAAAAAATGATAAATAATTTACATTTTCCTTCTTTATTATATAAATTGAAGATATCATTGAAATACATAAGACTGGAAAATATGTTAATGACAATCCACAATAATAATATGAAACTATATATAATGATACAAAAAATATAATAGACATTGCTTTTCCTAATTTTCTATACAATAAGTATCCTAATCTTAGAGCTAATAAATTTAATATAACAGTAAACAAGATTCTTATTTTAGTATAATCTAATAATACAAATAATGGTCTCAAATAAATTAAATATCCATGCCAATATCTTGAATATCCATAATAAGAAACATTCTCGCTTTCTAAATTTTGTCGTAATTTTTCCACTGTATTTATTATTGGTTCTTTTGTTTGCTTATTTTTATCAGACCCGAAATTATTTGTCATTATTGCTTTTATAGGATAATTCGTATCTATTGAGTATGCTACATTTATCATTAATGCATCTGTAAAATCATCTAAAACAGTTTTCTTTATAATTCCTACCTCTTGTGACAAATTTTCTTTTTCGAGTGTCTCTAAAGATTTTATTACATTATCTTTTATACATTTTTGTGGGATTAATGCTGATAATATTAATCCCACAATAAATATAAATATTAATATTATATATGTAATTGCATATTTATAAATTACATTTAATATATTTTTCATCTGTTACCTCATTCTATTACTAAATATCTTTTAAATTCAGTTACCTTATGATTTTCTAAATTATATTTGTCTTTATCTTTTTTATTTATTACATATATATTTTCATCTTTTAATTCTGTAAAATCTGTAAACACATAATTTCCAAAAGAATTTACCTTTCTAAATTCTACATATTTATTTTCATATTCAACCGTTTCTACATAGTTTCTTACATCATATTTGGTATAAAATAATACATAAATATAATTCATATTATTTGTAAAATACACTTGTTTATTTTCTATATTTCCAACATAATCCATAACTTCTTCCAAATCTGCTGAAAATGTACCATATGTATCACAGTCCTCTTGTGAATATTTAAACATAAATGCCATAAAAGAAAACATATAAATAATAATTAATCCTGCAGCAATTTTCTTTTGATTCTCTTTTTTAGAAAAATATGTTATAAACAAATATATTCCTATTACAGTATAATAAACTATTGGTATCATAATAATATTTAAACGATTTATATTTGGCTCACATATAAAAGTTAAAATTATACATACAATAAACCAAACATTAAACAAATAATTATATTTTATTTCAATCTTTTTATCTTTTTTGAAACATGCACAAATTCCTATCAAAGTAAATATAGTAGAAAAAATATACATAGTTCCAAATGGTATTACATTATTCCATGGTAATCCATCAGACTGTAAAATTAAAATTTTCATACTATCCATAAAGTTTTTAATTGCAACTGTAAAGAATTGTGAAGAAAAGATTGATGTTAATTCTTTATATCTATTAACTTCTAATTTTGGTACTGTTAAAAATGGTAAATTTATTTGTGGTAAATTTAATGTATTTATTACAACATATAAAACAATTGGTAAAGATACTATTCCAACAATTAAAAGTGAAATAATCGCTTCTTTTATTGTAATTTTCTCTTTCTTTACAAGTATCCATAATAATGGAATTATAAATACTGGTAAAAAGTAATATGAAGTTCCATATGAATATGCTGCTAATCCAGCTACTATAAATGATAAATAATATAAAATTTTATTTTTATCTTCTAATCCTTTTACTAATAAATAAGCAAATATTAAAATTAAATCTGGAAATAAATTAGATTCTAATCCCCATCTGCTTTTCATCACATGCCATGGACATATTGCAAAAAATGTAAGTCCTATTATTGCTATTTTTTGATTTGATATTTTCTTTAATAATAAATAGAATATCACTAATGATATACATCCTAAAATAGCCATTGGAAGTCTAACTGATAATGTCGTTAAACCTAATACTTTTATAAATGGTATCATAACATAAGAAAGTAAAGCATTTTGTCCACTTCCCCAAGCTACTAAAAATGATGGCATAAAATTACCATTTCTATCTATTCCATAATTTAAAATTGAATATGCCTCATACCCTGCTGATGCTTCATCACAATTTAGTGCATTTGGAATATTTGATATATTAAATATTCTGATTAAACATCCAAATAAAATAATTGCTATAACTATTATTTTTACTTGATTTTGTTTTATTTTTTCAATAAATTTTTTCTTTTTTTCTTCCATTTTTAATTTATCCCTTCTAATATCACATTTATAATATTAATTCATTTACAGCTTTTTAACACTGATATTTATTCATAAATATCATACATACTAACTTGACCTATCTTTTGTAAATTTTCTCGTATATATTCAATAACTTTTTTAGGAGTTTGCCAATTTAAACTTATGCTTGCATTACGTATTAAATATACTGTATTCTCTTCTCTATTTTGAATTTTAGCAATTTCTCCTTCTTCTCCATCTTTTCCCAAATTACCTTTTAAAAATAAATCATAATTTTTGTTATATTTATCAAGTGGTATCATATATCCTACCGCTTCTGCATCAAGAATGTATACCTTTTTTCCCTCTGCCTCTTCTTTAATTATAAAGTCGTCAACTACATGTATTCTTTCTTTCAAATATGACTGTATTTCTATATTTCTATAATGATTGATTTCCATATTTTTTTCTGCTTTAGTATATTTCATAATATTTTTTATATCAAATAAAATTATAACTACAAGCAATATTAGCCAAAATAAGAAACTAATGACTTTATATAAAAATTTCTTTTTATTATATAAAATTTTGTTATATAATAAATTTCCAACTAAGAATATCAGATATATTAAGCTTATAATTGTTATTGCGCTACCTTCTAAAAAATGCACATTATCTGTAATTGGATACATAGTAATTATAATTGATATACTATATACAAAAAGAAGTATTAAATTGTTTCCTTTTTTTTTTTGTTTTATACTATTTATAATAATTTTTATTCCTAATATCAATATTGTAACTGGAACTACAACTGCAAGTAATTTTATTACTAATTCATCATCATAAAATAATTCTTTATATGGAATTTTATTTGTAAATGTAGATATTCCTAACACTGCATAATTTATAAAGTCCATATAAGATTGTGTTAAAATTAAATATACAATAAATATACAAATTGGTATAATTATTCCTAAAATTCTAGTTAATGCTATCTTGAATTTTTCTTTTATTTCTTCTTTATTATTTATTTCTAGTACTGGAACCAATAAAACACACATTGATAATATTGCCCCTGTGCTCTGCTTTGTACAAAATGCTAATCCTGCTAATAAACCTATTAATAAGTGCTTAAAATAATTTATTTGTTTTTCATCTTTTTCATGTATTTTTATTTCACTATACAAAATAGTTAATGCAAGTAGTACTACTAAAAGATTATAATCTAAAGCATAAATATTTCTAAATAATATCCCTATTAATGTTGTAGCTATTAATGTTATATTTTCTTCTTTTAATAATTTAGAAAATATCTTATATATATATAATATTATTGTTGTTCCTATTAAGCTTGCTAATATTCTTGTTACTATTACTTCATTTGCTATAACTTTTAAAAACACAGACGCTATTATTGGTAATAAAGGAGTTGTTATCATACTTATATCTTTATATGGTTTAAGCCCCATTGAAATTGCTCTTGCTGCATTATAATTCCACAGTTCATCTAAATCAGCTATTGGTTTAACAACAATTGTAAAAAATATAGAAATAAATACAAAACAAAATAACAGTATTTCTTTTTTATACTTTAATATTTTTTTCAAATTTTCCATTCCTTCCTATTTTTTAATTTTTTCACTATAAATTTATATAAAACTTTGTTGTCCACTCTCTCCGTTATAATCATATCCCATATGTTTATATGCTGGTGGTAGTACTGTTCTTCCTCTTAAAGTTCTTGCTAAAAAACCAATTTGAATTAAATATGGTTCATATACATCTTCTATAGTATCTACTTCTTCTCCTATAGTTACAGCTAATGCCTCTATCCCAACTGGTCTTCCTGCATATTGTACAATCATAGTTTCCAATATTTTTCTATCTATTTCGTCTAAACCTAATTCATCAATTTCAAGTTTATTCAAAGCTAGCTTTGTAATTTTTAAATCTATTATTCCATCTCCTAAAACCATAGCATAATCTCTTACTCTTTTTAGTAATCTATTAGCAATTCTAGGTGTTCCTCTTGATCTTCTTGCAATTTCTTCAGCTGCCTTCTCTTCTATTTCTATATCTAATATTTTTGCAGACCTTTTTACAATTTTCTTTAAATCTTCTGTATTGTATAATTCTAATCTATTAACTATTCCAAAACGATCTCTTAAAGGTGTAGTCAAAGAACCGGCTTTTGTAGTTGCTCCTATTAATGTAAATTTAGGTAAATCTAACCTAATTGACCTTGCTGTTGGTCCTTTTCCAATCATAATGTCTATTGTGTAATCTTCAAGTGCTGGGTATAAAATTTCTTCTACATTTTTACTCAAACGATGTATCTCATCAATAAAAAGTACATCATGTTCAGCTAAATTTGTTAAAAGAGAAGCCAAATCTCCTGGTTTTTCAATAGCTGGCCCAGAAGTTATTTTTATATTTGCTCCCATCTCATTTGCAATAATATTAGAAAGTGTTGTCTTTCCTAATCCTGGAGGACCATATAATAAAACATGATCTAATGCCTCTCCTCTTTTTTTAGCCGCTTCTATATAAACTTTCATATTTTGTTTTACTTTATCTTGTCCGATATATTCCTCTAACGTCTGTGGTCTTAATGTATTTTCTAGTCTTTCTTCACCTAAATCTTCTAATTCCGGACTAATAATTCTATCTTCGTTCATTTTTTATCCTTTCGGGATTTAGGGACGTTCCTTCTTTTTCCCTCTTTTAAGGGAAAAGGGGACACTCCTTAAATCTTTTATATGTTTTCTATAAAATTTTCTAATATTTTTAACATTTTTTGGTTATTTGGCTGATATTCTATAGGTTCAAATGTTTTTGATTTTATAATTGCCTCTTTTAAATCTTCTACTTTTTCTATCCCAATAATATAACCTTTTTTATCAAAATCCATTACGATCTCTTTTTGATGATTATTAACATGCTCTCCATATTCATGTAGTCTTGGAACAGCTATTACTTTTTTATTTTTCTCAATAGATGACACTATTGAACCTACTCCACCATGTGTTATAATCAAACTTGCATTTTCTTGCAATTCTTCTAATTTTTCTTTTGGAATCAAATCAAATATTTTCATGTTTTTAGAATTAAATTTGGTATAACCTGCTTGTACAATAACTTCTTCGCTTATTGTTCCATCTTCAATATTTTTATCAATTTCCTCTAATAATCTATGAAAACTATTATTTTGAGTTCCCAATAATACTAATATCATAACATTTTCTCCTTGTCATGTCCCATTGGTGTCCAATGGGGACGGTTCTTGTGGGACATTTTTGTCCCAATGGGACACATCTTTTCTAATAAATTGAACCACCATATATAGCTTTTGGATATAATTTCAACATTTCTTCCCATTGTACAATAAATAAATCTGCTATTGGATATATCAATCTTCCTGTTGCTGTTTTTTTATTTCTATTTGCAAATGTTTCAATATAAATAATTTTGCTTCCGAATATTTTTCCTAAATAACACATTGGTCCTGCTGTATGTGTTCCTGTTGTTACTATTACTTGTGGTCTAATTTTAAAATATAAATATATTGTTTTTAAACATAAATAAAAATATTTAAAAATATATGTAAATAACTTTGCTCTTGTTCCATATGGTAAGAAATATAGTTTTTCTCCATATTGTTCTTTTAGTTTTTCATTTGCTTTGTCTTTTTCTGTTATTATTTTATAGTCATATTTTTCAAATAGTGGAGCTAATTGTAATAATTCGTTTAAATGACCTCCTGTACTTGAAATAAATAATACTTTCTTCTTTTTATTTTTTTTGGATTTTTTTTGTGATTCTTTAAAATTTTCTTTCAATTTTTTCACCTTTTATTTTTTATTGTTTTTTCTCGTTTATTATACATTTTATTTATGCTTATGTCTAGTAAATGTAGAATTTTTACATCAAAAAAATAAACTAGAAGCCTATCTCAAGCTTCTAGTTTACACAAACTTTTCTATATTCTACCTAATAATAGAAAACATTAAAATTTACCCAAATATTCCTCTTTTTTTAACAGGTGGTTGTTCATTCATTGTCTTAGCAAGTTCAACTAACAAATCTCTTTGCTCTTTTGTTAATCTCTTTGGCGTTTGAACTTGAACTGTAAATACAAAATCTCCTTCTGATTGAGAATTTACATATTTGAATCCTTTATTTCTAATTGTAAATTTAGTTCCTGTTTGTGTTCCTTCTGGGATTCTATATTTTTCCTTAGTTCCGTCAACCATAGGAATTTCAAGTTCTGCTCCTAAAGTTGCTTGTGTTATTGTAATTGGGATATCACATAAAACATTATTTCCTTTTCTTGTATATATACTATGTCTTTTGATTCTAAGTGTTATATATAAATCTCCTTTAGGTCCGCCTTTTATTCCAGGTTCTCCTTCTCCTCTTAATACAACAGTTTGATTGTCATCAATTCCTGCTGGAATTTTTACTTTTATTTTTGGTTGTTTTCTTATAGTTCCTTTTCCTTTACAATTTTCACAAACATCTGTAATAACTTCTCCAGTTCCATGACATTTACCACAAGTTCTTGTTGTTTGAACTTGACCTAAAATTGTATTTTGAACCTGTGTAACCTGACCTGTTCCATGACAGTCCGGACATTTAATTGGATTTGTTCCAGGTTTAGCTCCAGTTCCATGACATACATCACAAGTTTCATTTCTATTTATAATTACTTCTTTTTCTGTTCCTAAAAATGCTTCTTCAAAAGTAATATCCATACTTAAATTTAAGTCAGAACCTTTTCTTGGTCCATTACTTTTTCTTGAAGATTGTCTGCCTCCAAATCCTCCTCCAAAGAATGATGAGAAGATATCGCCTAAATCTCCAAAATCACCAAATCCATCAAATCCTGATGTTGAATATGAATATCCACCACCAAATGGTCCACCAGCTCCACCAAATCCCTGTGGATCAGCTGTTCCAAATTGATCATACATTTTTCTTTTTTGAGGATTAGAAAGTGTTTCATATGCTTCATTAACTTCTTTAAATTTTTTTTCTGCTTCTTCTTTATTATCTGGGTTTGCATCTGGGTGATATTTTTTTGCCATTTTTCTGTATGCTTTTTTTAGTTCATCATCAGTTGCATTTTTATTAACTCCCAATACTTCATAATAATCTCTTTTTTCTGCCATTTTTAATTTCATTCCTTTCTCAAGCCATACATCTGGCTCAAAAAATCAGGGATATTAAGTTCACTATCTTAGAAAATCAAGGGACATTCCTATATAAAGAGTGTCCCTTTTTCCCTCTAAAAAGGGAATTTCAAGGAACGTCCCCTTTTCCCTTCTCACTTCTTATTATTTGTCATCCTCAACTTTATAGTCTGCATCATATACGTTTCCGTTATCTCCATTTGTTCCATTGTCTGTTCCTGCTGCATTTGGATCTACACCTGCTCCTTGTGCTCCATTTGGATTTGCATTTTTATATAATTGTTCTGACATATCATAGAATACTTTTGTTAATTTTTCTGTAGCTTCTTTGATTTTTTCTGTGTCGTTTGTTTCTAATGCTTTTTTAGTGTTATCAATTTCAGTTTCAACTTTTGCTTTTTCTTCTCCACTGATTTTGTCTCCCAAATCATTTAATGTTTTTTCGCTATTATATACTAAGCTTTCTGCATTGTTTTTAACTTCAATTTCTTCTTTTTTCTTTTTATCTTCTTCAGCATGTGCTTCTGCATCTTTAACAGCTTTATCAATATCTTCATCTGTTAAGTTTGTTGATGCTGTAATTGATACATCTTGTTGATTTCCTGTTGCCATATCTTTTGCAGATACGTGTACTATACCGTTTGCATCTATATCAAATGTTACTTCG
>FR884516.1:0-1665 GCA_000435535.1 Clostridium sp. CAG:575
ATATCATTAATATTTAAATTAGTAGATATAATAGTTTTTGTGACTTTATTATTTAAATTCAAAATTCTGGTATTTATAATAGTAAATAATTCACTAAGTTTCATACTATTTAAACTTTCTGTTCCTAAATCATCAATTATTAATAAATCTGCTTCTAATACTGATTGATAAAAATCAGTAGAGATATTTTTTGGCTTATTTATCTTATAATCTATTACGCTTTCAAGCAAAACAGGAGCTGTCTGGTAAAGGACAGTCTTTCCTTTTTTTAATAATTCTGCAGCAATGCAATTTGACATAAATGTCTTACCGTAAACCAGTTGAACCAACAAAAAGTAAATTTTTATATTCGGGATTATCAAAATTATTAACAAATTGAATACACTTGTTTTTTATATTATCTATATTTCTTCTTGGAGAAATATTAAATTTATATTTTGCTAAATCGACATCGTCAGAAAATATTAAAGAATTAAAATTATTAAAATTTTCTTTTTCCAAATTATACATATTTGATTTATTAAAAGAAATATTTAATAATTTTTGTTTTAAACAATTACACATTTTTGTTTTATAATTATCATCTAAAATAAATCCAGTGTCATTACAAATTTTACAATCATAAAAAGGCTTCAAATAATCAATAGAATAATTATTTTCTATTAAAATTTTTTCTTTTTCTTTTTTTAAATTTTCAATTTTATTATTTAGAGAATCTATAATAGAAGAATCGGCAGACTTAAATAAAATTTGTTTTGCAGCATTAATTCCAGAAGAATTTAATTCTTTATCTATTTCTTCTAATCTAGGTATTAATTTATATAATTGCTCTTTTCTTTTTTCTAAATCTAATTCAGCTTTTAATTTTTTTTGTTCATATTCTCTAAGTAAAGAATTTAAAATTTCATTTGACATTAATTATCTCCTTTTTTATCATTTATTAAAGTGGAATCATCAGTAACATTGGCATATAAAAAATCCAAATTATTATATTGTCTTTGTTCGTAATTTGCTTTTGCCACTTTTGATTTCATTTCTTGAATATCTTTACTTTGTTTTTTCCTTTGTTCTAAAAAGGCATCTACTTCATCAGGAGTCTTTAGGTTTCTTTCGTGCCAATCTGAAATAATATTATTAATATATTCAAAAGTAGCATTCTGTTTAAAAGTAGTCCTTTTTAATGCTTTTTCAATAATATTCATATCATAACCAAAGTCTAAAACCCAATTTTCAATATAAGCCTCTTCATATTGGGTTAGACCATTATGTTTTCCAAGTTTTTTTGCAATCATATTTTTCATTTTATTAAGTTTTTCTTGTTTTTGATCATAAATGTCCAAATCATTCCAAGTTTGTATTTTATTAGCACCCCATACTTCTGCTACAGCTTGAACATAATTTTTATGTAATGCAGAACGTTTATAACAATAATCAAATAAAGCAATCATAACTTGTTCATCAAAATTGTATTTTTTAAACCATAAGTCAATATCGTTATACCATGTTGGTCCCATAATACCTTGAAAGTACATATTGTTAATATGTTCAATAACTTTAGCTCTTGATTTATTTTTTGATATTTGTTCAACGGTTTCTTTTGACTGAGTAAGATTTGGTTTATATAAGTTATTTAAAGTAAGCTCTTGTAAATCAGTTACGATAAAT
>FR884516.1:1673-1937 GCA_000435535.1 Clostridium sp. CAG:575
AGTTACGATAAATCCAGTTGTCTTTTTTAAAATTAATTTATTATCTTCTAAAAATTTAATTCCATCATTTATAGTTTTTACAGGTAAAGATAGCTTTTTAGACATATCATTTACTTTTATATCTTTTTTATATTTAGAAAGAAATACCATATATAAATACATCTTTACATAGTCACCTGGAATTTGAGACAAATATTCTGCAAAAAATATATCAGGTATTATTGTTTCTGAAAATAATAATTGTTTATCGTTTTGTTCTACTTT
>FR884517.1:0-509 GCA_000435535.1 Clostridium sp. CAG:575
AACTCTTCAAACTGAATATTACAAACTATTTTATCCGAATAATCTATTTTATCTATATTTATATTATTTTTTTTACAATAATATTTAAAAACTTCTAAATAGTTATATTCCATTACAGCAATAGCTTCTATTCCAATACATTTAATCATTTTATCAGCTCTTTCAATAGCTTCTAATGTTACATCAGAATACGCTTTTACAAGTCCTCCTGTTCCCAACAAGATTCCACCAAAATATCTAGTAACAACCACCAAAATATTACACAAGTTATTTTTTTGCAAAATATTTAACATTGGTCCACCTGCTGTACCTGACGGTTCTCCATCATCGCTTGACTTTTCTACTACTCTTTCGTCTTCTACAATTCTATAAGCAACACAATTATGTCTTGCATCATGAAACATCTTTTTTAAATTTTTGATTTTCTCTTCTGCTTCTTGCTGACTATTAACTTTTATTAAATTACAAATAAACTTTGATTTTTTAACAACCAGCTCTGTTTCTATATT
>FR884517.1:526-5169 GCA_000435535.1 Clostridium sp. CAG:575
TCTATATTTTCTTTTATTGTAATAAAATCCTTCATACTTAGCTTTTTCCTTTCTGTAAGCACAAATCTAATAGTAAAAGATTAACATTCCTTATTTTCACGCATTAATTCCTTCCAGCTGTGTAACCTGTTGAATATGCTATTTGTAAATTAAATCCACCTGTATAACTATCAACATCAATAATTTCTCCGGCAAAATATAATCCCTTAACTTTTTTTGATTCCATTGTTTTTGGATTTATTTCTTTTATATTAATTCCACCACTTGTTACTATTGCCTCTTCTATTGGTCTAAATTCTTTAATTATAACTTCAAATTTTTTAAATGTCTCAACTAGTTTTTTTCTTTCTTCCTTTGTAATTTCATTTACTTTTTTATCTGGATTTATTTGACTTTTTTCTATAATAATTGGTATCAATTTTTGTGGCAATAGTTTATCTAAACTATTTTTAAATTGCTTATTTTTATAAGCTTTGAAATCTCTTAAAATTCTCTCGTCAAGTTTTTCTTCTGATAATGCTGGTTTTAAATCAATTTTTAATACTATTTTCTGCTTTTTAAATAATTCATCAATATTTTTATATCTAACTAAATGTGCTGAACTACTTAATATTGTTGGTCCTGATACACCAAAATGTGTAAATATCATTTCTCCAAAGTCATTATATATAATTTTATTTTTTTCCAAATCTTTTATTTCTATCTCTACATTTCTTAAGGATAGTCCCTGTAATTCTTTACACATTTTTTTATCATATGTTTCTAATGGTACTAATGATGGTTTTATTTTTGTAACTGTATGCCCACATTTTTCTGCTATCTCATATCCATCTCCTGTTGATCCAGTATATGGATAACTTTTTCCTCCTGTCGCTAAAATTATTTTCTCTGCTTTTATCTTTTCACCATTTTCTGTAATAATACCTATTACTCTATTTTCTTCTCCATTATTATCAAATTCAGATTTGATATATCTTTCAGTTACAATTTCTTTAACTTTTGTATGTAATTTAATCTCAACTTTAAGTTCTTTTAATCTAGCAGTAAAGCATTTTAACACATCTAATGATTTATCTGTAACAGGAAAAATACGGTTTCCTCTTTCTTCTTTTACTTCTAGTCCTTCTCCTTTTAAAAATTCTATAATGTCCAAATTTGTAAAATTAGAAAAAGCACTATATAAAAACATTCCATTTCCTGGTGTATTTTTTATAAATTCATTCATATCTACAGAAGATGTTATATTACATCTTCCTTTTCCTGTTATTAGTAATTTTCTACCTAATGACTCCATCTTTTCTATTAGTATAACTTTGTCTCCACTTTCTGCTGCTGTAATTGCAGCCATCATCCCAGCAGGGCCTCCACCAATTACAATAACTTTCATTATATAATCTCATTCCTTCCAAATTTATTTACATACAAAACTTGCTTTAACATTTTTTGTACAATACACAAAAATAAATTTATTTTTGCATTTCTTCAATTGCCTTTAAAATTCCATATCTTCCATAATCATATGTAAGTCCACCTTGCATATATGCTATAAATGGTTCTCTAATTGGTCCATCACAGCTAAGCTCAATTGTTGAACCTTCTGTAAATGTTCCAGCTGCCATTATAACTTCATCTTCATATCCTCCCATTTCACTTGGTTCTGGTACAACATTTGAATCTATTGGTGATCCCTTTTGAATCCCTTGACAGAATTTTATTAAATTATCAGCACTTCCTAATTTTATAGTTTGAACAATATCTGCTCTTTTTGCATCATATTTAGGTTCTACATCATATCCTAATTTTTCTAAAATTCTACTTGCAAATACTGCTGTTTTAACACTACTTGCTACTACTTGTGGAGCAAAAAATAATCCTTTCAAAAGACTTGTATTTTGTCCTAAAGATGGTCCTATTTCTTTTCCTATTCCTGGTGCCGTTAATCTTTCAGCACATAAATTTATTAAATCTTTTTTTCCAACAATATATGCACCAGATGTAGCTATTCCTGCTCCCAAGTTTTTCATTAAAGAACCTACTGCTATATCTGCACCAATTTCTATTGGCTCTTTTTCTTGAACAAACTCTCCATAGCAATTATCTACCATTATTATAACATTTTTGTTTACTTCTCTTATTGCTTTTATTGCATTTTCTATTTTCTCTATTGTTAAACTTTCTCTTGTTGAATATCCTCTTGATCTTTGTATTTCAACCAATTTAACATTTTGTTCCTTTAATCTATCTTGTATTTTTTTTATATCAAAATCATTGTTTATTAATTCTATTTGTTCATATTTTACTCCATAAGCTTTTAAAGAACTTTTACTTATTTCATTTCCACAACCTATTACAGTTTGTAATGTATCATATGGTGCTCCTGTAATGCTTATCATTGTATCATTTGGTCTTAATAAAGCTGATAATGTAATTGCTAGAGCATGTGTTCCAGATATAAACTGAGCTCTTACTAATGCATCTTCTGCTTTAAAAACCTGTGCATATATTTCCTCTATTTTGTTTCTTCCTGACTCATCTATTCCATATCCTGTTGATGAATTCAAGTGCATTTCTTGCAAATTACAATCTTGAAATGCTTCTATTACTTTTACACTATTTTGGCTACAAATTTCTTCTATTTTTTCAAACTGTGGTTGTATCTCTTTTTCAACTTCTTTTGCTAATTCCAATAAATTACTTTTTATCATTTAAAATCTCATCCTTTCAAACTATCACATTTATTTACTATATATATTTTAACAAAATGGAGCAGATTATGCAATCTACTCCATATAATATTATTCATGTATTTGAAACATATCTTTGCCTTCTCCACAAACTGGGCAAACCCAATCTTCTGGCAATTCACTAAATTTTGTTCCTTTAACTATTCCCGCTTTTTCATTTCCAAACTTTGGATTATAAATATATTTACATTGAGTACATTCATATTGTTCATCTCCAGTTCTTTCGACTGAAAAGTTTTTATATCCAACCGCAATTGCAACAATCACAATTAATAAAAATGATAATGCCTTCCAAATACCACTATCACATAGAATTACTGCAAACATACCAAAAATTGCACTAATTCCATATAATATTAAAACTGCTTGTTTTTGACTAAAGCCCCTTGCAACTAATCTATGATGTAAATGTCCTTTATCTGCTTTAAAAACAGCTTTAATTGATTTTCCTTTAATTAATCTTCTTATAATAGCCCAAACCGTATCAAATATAGGTAATCCTAAAGCTATTAATGGTAATACGATAACTGCTGCCGTATATGTTTTTGCTGAACCTAATATTGATATAACAGCTAGAGAAAATCCCAAAAAGTTTGAACCAGTATCTCCTATAAATGTTTTTGCTGGTGTAAAATTAAATGGTAAAAATCCAACTAATGCTCCTGCTAATGCTGTTATTAGTACTATTGATATTAAAGATGAACCATTTAATACAAATATTACTAGCAAAGAAATTGCTGATATTACTGATATCCCTGATGACAATCCATCTAGCCCATCAATCAAGTTTATTGCATTTGTAACTATAATTATCCATGCCAATGTTAATAATACTGATGTAATTTCATGCATCTCTGGAAAATTAAAAAATGGAAGCGTTATTCCCTCAATTCTAATTCCAGACATTATTACACATGCTGCTCCTAATATTTGCCCTAAAAGTTTTGTTAATGGCTTTATTGTTTTTATATCATCTACAATACAAAATATTGATATTATTATTATTCCTAATAAAAATCCTAAAAGTTTTTTCCAATATTCTTGAATTCCAAATAAATTAATTGAGTTTTCCATACTCATTACAATCAACAAATAAATTGTTGAAATTAAAAATCCTAAAATTACTGCTGGTCCACCAAATTTTGGAATAGACCTTTTATGTGCTCTTCTCTCATCTTTTGGAATATCTATTGCTCCAACTTTTTTAGCTATTTTCATTGTATATGGTGTGGTCACAAATGTAACTACAAATGCCAAAATAAACGCAATTGCTATATTTCCCCACATAAAGTATTCCTCCAATTATTTCATATTTTTATCTTCTATTTCATCTATCATCTTTAGTCTTTCTTCGTATCTTCCACCTTTAAATTCTGTTCCTAACCAGTTTCTTATAATACAAATTGCTTCATTAGTATCAATATAATCTCCACCTAATGTAATAACATTTATGTCATCATCTGCTTTTGCAAATTTTGCTGATTCTTCATCATGAATTGCTGCTGCTCTAATTCCTCTAAATTTATTTGCAACAACTGTCATTCCATATCCTGATCTACATACTAATATTCCACAACTACATTCATTAGATTGAACTGCTTCTGCTACTTTCTTTGCATATATTGGATAATCTGTTCTTTCTTCTGTATAAGTCCCAAAATCTTTATATTCCATTCCTTTTTCATCAAAGTATTTCTTTATTTCTTCTTTTAATTTATATCCTCCATGGTCACTTCCGATTGCTATCATTTGTATCACTCCTATTTTTTATTTTTTTACAATATATCACAATTTTACGTTTAATACAATAATTTGTACTAAAAATCTAAAATTTAAAGTTACAGTTCAGTAATAAAATATACAATTACGATGAGGTGTCTCTTAAGGATTTATACTTGA
>FR884518.1 GCA_000435535.1 Clostridium sp. CAG:575
ACCTCTCCATATGTCGAGACAAATGTCCAGCGACAGTATTTATATTAGCATTATTACAGACATTTGTCAATAGCATTTTTTATATTTTTTAATTTTGTAGCTCTATTTTTTATAAATTCAACAAAAATCAATAATTCATCTACTTTTTATGATTTTCATATTTTTCATTTTTTATAAATCTAAGAATTTAATAATTTAATTCCTTATTTTAATCAAATTATTTGTATTTATAGCCTTATCAATTGCTTCTTTTTCTTCACTTGATAATGTATATTTTGAACTTCCATTTTCAACCGGTTTTGCATAAATATTAGACATTTCTCTTGAATATATTCCATTAAATACTACTCCAGTATTATTTTCATCTAACATTGCAACAGCAAAACTCAAATCACTACCAGTATCTTTAAAAGCACTATATCTTACAATTCCAACCTTTTGAATGCAATTTGATATGTCATTATCTAAATTACTACAAAATGATAAGATTTCTGCATTTTGTTTTTCAACTCTTTCTACTCTATACATATAATTTTCTAAGTCTTCTTCTATATCTTTTCCTTTTCCCAACTTTTTTATAAATAATTTATATTTATTTTTTAATTTTATATTTGATATTAATAAATAAACAAATCCAATAAAAGTAAAAATATTTACTAGATTTAATACTAAAAATATATAATCTAATTTTAAAAAATCAATTAATTCTTGCATACAAACCTCCATTTTGTTAATATTTTAATGATATATTTTATTTCATTAAATTTAATATTCTCTCTAAGTCGTCATTTGAAGCATATTCTATAATTATTTTTCCTTTTTTCTTACCTGGATTCAATTTTACTTTTGTTCCAAAAAAACCTTGAAATGTATTTTCTATATCCTTATATAATACACTTGTCCTCTTTAATTCTTCTTTTGAAACTTCTTTTTTATTTATTTTTTTATTTCTTTGTTCTAATTCTTTTACAGTAGCTCCTCTTTCAATCATGTCAACAGCCACAACATACTGTTTTTCTGGATCTGTAATAGATAATAGTGCTTTACAATGTCCTTCTGTTAGTTTACCTTCTTTTACAAATTCTAGTACTCTTGGTTCCAAATTTAAAACACGAACTGTATTTGCTATAGTACTTCTACTTTTTCCTAATTTTTTTGCTACTTCTTCTTGTGTTAGCCCATATGTATCTATTAAATTTCTAATTCCTAATGCTTTTTCAAAAGGATTTAAGTCTTCTCTTTGAATATTTTCTATTAATGATATTTCTGTATTTTTCTTTTCATCATCTTCTCTTACTATTGCAGAAATTTCTTGCAACCCTGCTAGTTTACAAGCTCTCCATCTTCTTTCTCCTGCAATTATTGAATAATATCCATCTTTTTTTGTAACAACTATAGGTTGAATTAATCCATATTCTTTTATTGATTCTGCAAGTTCTTCTAATGCTTCTTGATTAAAATTTTTTCTTGGTTGATCTCTATTTGGTTCAACTTCTGTTATTTTCAAATTTTTTAACACATCATTTTCTTGTAATTGTTCTTCTTCTGGAGCTGGTCCAAATAATGCGTCTAATCCTTTTCCTAACCCTGTTTTCTTAGGCATATTTACCACTTTCCTCTCTTTTATTTTTACATCATATGTTTAGCTTTTCTTTCTGTTTCATTTATTTTAAGAAATTCTCTTGTAAATTTTTCATAACTTCTTGCACCTTTTGACCTTGGGTCGTATTCTGTAATTGGCATTCCATAACTTGGAGCTTCACTTAATCTTACATTTCTAGGAATTACTGTCTTATAAACTTTATCATTAAAATATTTTTTAACTTCTTTTACCACTTGATTAGATAAATTTGTTCTTGCATCATACATTGTTAGCAATGCACCTTCTACTTCAATTCCTTTATTTAAATGCTTTTTGACTAAGTTTATTGTATTTATAAGTTGTCCTAATCCTTCTAATGCATAATATTCACATTGTACTGGTATTAAAACACTATCTGATGCCGTAAATGCATTTAAAGTTATTAATCCTAATGATGGTGGACAATCTATTAAGATATAATCAAACTCTTCTTTTACGCTTTCTAATTTTTCTTTTAATCTCTGCTCTCTAGACATCATAGATACTAATTCAACTTCTGCACCTGCTAAGTTTATATTAGATGGACATACTTTTAATCCTTCAATCATTGTATCTTCTAAAGTTTCTTCTATTTCTGTTTCTCCAACTAATACATCATATGTTGATAATTCTATATCTTTTTCAGCTCCAACACCACTAGTTGCATTTCCTTGAGGGTCAGCATCTATTAAGAGAACCTTTTTCCCTTTTTTTGCTAATAATGTACTTAAATTTATTGTTGTAGTTGTTTTTCCTACTCCACCTTTTTGATTTGCTACTGATATTACTTTTCCCACAAAAAAGCCCCCTTGTTTTGTAAATATTTACATTTTAGTTTATTTTATTTCTATATTTATCTTATATAATTTCATCGAAAAAGTCAATAAAATTTACTATATTTTTATAAAAAAAGAAACAAGATTTTTATTCTTATTTCTTTTTTTAAAATTATATTATTGGTTCTTTTGTTGGTATTCCAGCCTTTCTAGGATATTTAGAAGGTGTATTTTTTATCTTATCTAATATAATAATATTTCTTTCCATATCTGAATTTGGTAATTCAAATTTTTCTATTAACTTCTTTTTAGTTCCTAAAATTTTAAAAGCATTTTCAGATTGTTTTATTTCATCTTCAATTATACTTCCCTTCATGCAAATACATTTTCCACCAATTTTAACTAATGGAACCAAATATTCAGAAAGTACAGCTAAATTTGCAACTGCTCTTGCTGTAGCTATGTCAAATTTTTCTCTATAATTTTTATTTTTGCCAAAATCTTCCACTCTACTATGTATTACTTTTACGTTTTTTAAATCTAATTGATTTATAACCTCTTGTAAAAATATCAGTCTTTTATTCAAAGAATCCACCAATGTAACTTTTATATCATCTCTATATATTAATAGTGGTATTCCGGGAAAGCCAGCACCAGTTCCAACGTCTACAATAGAAGAAGCTTTTTCTATATATTTATTAATAGTTAATGAATCTATAAAATGCTTTAATATTATTTCTTTTGGCTCCACAATTGCTGTTAAATTTATTTTTTCATTCCATTCTATTAATAAATTCATATATTTAAAAAACTGTTCTTCTTGTTTCTTGGAAAACTTAAGATCTATTTTTTCACCGTAATCACTTAAATATTTTGAAAATTCTTCTAATTTCATTTATTTTTTTTCTCCATTCAAATATTAATTTCTATACATTCTTTTTGTTTACTTGTAAATAAATTAGTAATACTGAAATATCAGCAGGAGAAACCCCTGATATTCTTGAAGCTTGTCCTATTGAATGTGGTTTAAATTTATTTAATTTTTGTCTTGCTTCTAAACTTAAACCTTGTATTGTTTCATAGTCAAGTTCTTCTGGCAATAATTTTGTTTCTAACTTTTTGAATTTTTCAACCTGTGCCTCTTGCATTTTTATATAACCTTCATATTTTACTTGAATTTCAACTTCTTCTTTTTCTTGTAATGATAATTCAGGCCTATTTTCATCAATTGGTTTAAGTTTTTCATAATCTAACTCTGTTCTTTTTAAAAGCTCTGCCATTTTTGTACCTGTTGTTAATGGTGCTGTTCCACATTTTATCAACAATTTATTCACTTCATCTGTTGGTTTAACAATTTCTTTTTTTAATCTTTCAATTTCTTTTTCTATATTTTCTCTTTTCTTTTTAAATTTTTCATATCTTTCATCAGAAATCAAACCAACCTCATGTCCTATATCTGTTAATCTTAAATCTGCATTATCTTGTCTTAAAAGTAGTCTATATTCCGCTCTTGATGTCATCATTCTATAAGGTTCATTTGTTCCTTTAGTAACAATATCATCAATAAGTACTCCAATATATCCCTGGGTTCTATCAAGAATGATAGGTTCTAATGCTTTAATTTTTCTTGTTGCATTTATTCCTGCAATTAATCCTTGGCATGCAGCTTCTTCATATCCAGAAGTGCCATTTGTTTGCCCTGCCATAAACAAGCCATCAATTCCCTTATATTCCAAAGAAAGTTTCAAATTAGATGGATCTATACAATCATATTCTATAGCATATGCAGATCTTGTAAATTCCGCATTTTCTAGCCCTGGGATTGTATGATATAACGCAATTTGTACATCTTCTGGTAAAGAAGAACTTAATCCCTGTATATACATTTCGTCTGTATCTAATCCTACAGGTTCAACAAAAGCTTGATGTCTTGGTTTATCACTAAATCTAACAACTTTATCCTCTATTGATGGACAATATCTAGGACCTGTTCCTTCTATTTTTCCAGCATATAATGGAGAACGATGTAAGTTTTCTCTTATAATTTTATGCGTTTCTTCATTTGTATAAGTCAAATAACAGTCTACTTGTTTTAAATCTTTTATTTCATCTTCAAAAGAAAAAGGTACAACTTCTTCGTCTCCTTTTTGTACTTCCATTTTAGAAAAATCAATACTTCTTCTGTTTATTCTTGCTGGTGTTCCTGTTTTAAATCTAACAAGATTAACTCCGATTCTTTTTAAAGCATCTGACAATTGATTTGCAGCAGCAACACCATCTGGACCACTTTCTTGAGAAAATTCACCCATAAATATTTTTCCTTTTAGATATGTTCCTGTGGCAACAATAACAGCTTTTACACCATAAATTGCCCCAACACTAGTTTTAACCGCCGTAACTTTGCCGTTTTCTACTTTAATATCCACAATTTCTCCCTGCTTTAAATACAAGTTTTCTTGTTTTTCTAAAGTATGTTTCATTTCCATATGATATCTTTTTCTATCTGCTTGAGCCCTTAAAGAATGAACTGCCGGTCCTTTAGAAGTATTTAACATTTTAATTTGTATCATGGTTTTGTCAATGTTTTTCCCCATTTCACCACCAAGCGCATCAATCTCTCTTACTAGATGTCCTTTTGAACTTCCTCCTATATGTGGATTACAAGGCATATTTGCAACTGCATCTAAGCTTATAGAAAACACTAATGTTCTCATTCCTAATCTTGCTGCAGCAAGTCCAGCTTCACACCCTGCATGTCCTGCTCCTATAACAGCTATATCATAATTACCTGCATAATAACTCATCTTTTTTCCTTTCCTTAGGAAACAAAAAACGTCGTTTTATTTACTCTTTTTTAGATTTTTACATTTTAGTAAAAGTTTTTTTTACATTATACATTTAAATAATCTATTTTAAGTTAAAGTATCAATACTTTTAAAATTTTCGTACATATTTACGTAAATGTAAATATGTCGATTTTTGTCGTTTAATATTATGTAATCTTTATATACATGTTCGCTATTAAAATTATTGTTTTTCAAGACTTTACTCAATATTATTTGTTATTTTATATATT
>FR884519.1:0-32921 GCA_000435535.1 Clostridium sp. CAG:575
TATATTGTGGTCTTTTCTTTGTTTCGTCATAAATTCTACCAATATATTCAGCTATAATCCATATTGATAATAATTGAATTCCTGAGAAAAATGTTATTGCAACCATAATTGATGTCCAACCTGCTGATAAATTATGTAAGTGGCATGCATATGATATTAAAGCATATATTAATAAAACAATTGATATTACAATTGAAACCATTCCTAATGCTCCTACTAATTTCAATGGTTTTGTTGAAAAACTTATAATTCCATCTGATGCTAATTTTAACATCTTCTTTAATGGATATTTTGTTTCTCCTGCAAATCTTTCTTTTCTTTCATATTCAAATGGTGCTTGTTTGTATCCAACCCAGCTAAATAATCCTCTTAAAAATTTATTATGTTCTGGTAAAGAATTTATTGTATCTACTACTTTTCTATCTACTAGTCTAAAATCTCCTGTGTCTTTTGGTATTTCTACATCTGATAATGCATTTAGTGTTTTATAGAACATTTTAGCTGTGAATAATTTGAAAGCACTTTCTCCTTCTCTTGATTTTCTTTTTCCATATATAACTTCATTTCCTTGTTCCCATAGTTTTAGCATATCTGGAATTAATTCTGGTGGATCTTGAAGGTCTGCATCCATTATTACTATGGCATCACCTGTTACATATTGTAATCCTGCTGTTACTGCTGCTTGATGTCCAAAATTTCTTGAAAAAGATATTACTTTTACATTTGTATCTTTTGATGCAATGTTTTCTAATATTTCTAATGTTTTGTCTTTGCTTCCATCATTTACAAATATAATTTCATGGTCATAATTTTCTAATTTTTCTAAATTTTCTTTTACTCTTTTGTAACATTCTTCTGCAACTTTTTCTTCGTAATACATTGGGATAACTAAAGTTACTTTTTTCTTTTCCATCTTTTTCTTCCTTTCTTATAGCCAGTTTTTTCTTATATAAAATTTCTATTTATATAGAAATACTATTACTGCTATCTTATAATATAAAAATAACGTGGCTAAAATTATAATTATTTTTACCTTTAATTATTTTTTAAACACAAAAATCTTGCTAAACAAATAATTTGATATTGTTATTACAACTTGTGATACTAATTTCATTATTTTATCATTTCCATGTAATATTGTTACTCCTAAATACATTATTAACATATCCATTATTAATGTTATAACTCTTGATAATACAAATTTACTTGCTTCTTTTATTTTGTTTGCTTCCTTACTTTCAAATACATATTTTCTGTTTGTAAAATATGCAAATGTTACACCCGCTATCCATGATAAAATATTTGCTATTTGTAATTGTACACCATTTTCTGGATTTAAGAATGTACAAACAGATATATAATATACCGCTAAAGAAACTACTGTTGTTAATACTCCAACTATTAAATAATTTATTATTTCTTTGTATTTTGTATATAGCTCTTTTATTTTTTCCATTGATATTTCCTTTCGTTCATTTTTTATTAGTTTAAACTATCTTTATTTTAGTTCACTATTTGCTAATTCTAAACTTGCTTTAATTACTTTGTCCATATCATAATATTTGTAATTACCTAGTCTTCCACCAAATATTACATTTGTTTCTTTTTGTGCTAATTCTTTATATTTTTCAAATAATGTATTATTTTTTTCATCATTTACAGGATAATATGCTTCATCTCCTGGTTTCCAATCCATTGGATATTCTTTAGTTATAACTGTTCCTTTACATTTATTAAATTCAAAGTGTTTATGTTCAATTATTCTTGTATATTTTTGATCATGACTTGTATAGTTTACTACAGCATTTCCTTGATAATTGTCTATATCTTCATAAATTTCATTTTCAAATTTTAATGAACGATATTCAAGATTTCCATATTTATAATTAAAGTATTCATCTATCATTCCTGTAAATAAAACTTTATCTGCCTTTTGATCATATTCTTCTTTATTTTTTAGATAATCTACTCCTAATTCTATATCTGCATTTTCAAGCATTTTTTCTATTATTACATTATATCCACCCATTGGTATTCCTTGATATCTATCATTAAAATAGTTATTATCATATGTAAATCTTACTGGTAATCTTTTTATTATAAATGCTGGTAATTCTTTACAATCTCTGCCCCATTGTTTTTCTGTATATTCTTTTACAAGTTTTAAATATATGTCTTTTCCAACTAAAGAAATTGCTTGTTCTTCTAAATTTTTAGGGTCTGTTATATTATATTCTGATTTTTGCTCTTCTATTTTTTCTTGTGCTTCTTTTGGTGTTACAACTCCCCATAATTTTGAAAAGGTATTCATATTAAATGGTAGATTATATATTTCTCCTTTATAGTTTGCAATTGGTGAATTTACATAGTTATTAAATTCTGCAAATTGATTTACATAGTCCCATATTTCTTTATCACTTGTATGGAATATATGTGCTCCATATTTATGTACATTTATTCCATTTGTATTTTCGCAATAAATGTTTCCTCCTATATGATTTCTTTTATCTATTACTAGACATTTTTTTCCTTTTTTGCTTGCTTCGTATGCAAATGTTGCTCCATAAAGTCCTGCACCTACTATTAAATAATCATACTTTTTCATAAATTTTCTTCCTTGTATAATATATTTGGATTTTTAAATTGGATTTACCCATAAACCATTTATTTAAATTTATACCTTCTTTTTTTGATACATAAATTATCCATTGAAATTAAAAATAATATTTTTGTAAAAATTTTATTTTTAATTTTCTTTAATTTTTGCATATTCTAATTTTGGATTAAATACTATTCCGGCAAAGAACCCTTTTAATATTACTCCAATTCTTTTTAATTTGCAATCTTTAGACTTAAATAAAATTTTAAATATTGTTATAAATACCCATGCTATATATGCTAATTTTTCATAAAAACTTTCTTTTCTTACTCTATAGAATCTATTTCTGCTATCATAAAAATATCTTGAGATTCTTTCTTTTGGAATGTCTACTATATCAAAACCTGTGTTACTTCCCATTTTGTGCACTACTACACTAATAAAACAAAAGTATCCTGGTTTTTCTTTTCCGATTCTTTCTGTGTATTCATGATCATCTCCATATATAAACATTTCTTTTACTGGTAACCCTTGATTTTTTGCAAATTTTAAATTTACAAATACAGATACAAAAGTACAACTTATTAATTTTAGTAACCCATTATTTATTTTATCTGCATATTGATACCAATTTTTATCTATTCTTGGCATATTCATTTTGCATGGTTTTCCATCAGTCCATTCTACATAACTACATAAATATGAAAATTCATCATTTAATTTTTTAGCATTCTCTATTAATTTTTCTAATGAATCTGTTTTTGGGATTGTGTCATCATCCATTAACCAACAATAATCATAACCTTTTTCTATGCTCATTTTTACACCGTAATTGAATCCTCCTGCTCCACCTAAATTTGCTCCTGTGTTTTCGTAAATTATTCTATTGTTTTCAAATGATTTTACTAATTCTTCTGTTCCATCTGTACTTGCATTATCTACTATTAGTATATCAAACTCATTATTGTTTTGATTTAGTAATGCTTCTATATTCTCTTTTAATAGTTGTTTTCTGTTATAAGTTACAACTAATGCTACGATTTTATTCATTTTAACATTTCCTTTTCTATATTTTTATAATTTGTACTTCTTGTCCAATATTTTTTATTTTTGTATCTTGTTTTTTCTCTTTTTTATTTTCCTTTACTTAATTTGTTTTTTATTCCTCCAATTATTTGATTATATATATCTGTTAAAAAACTATATTTTAATATAATTAACATTATTATATATATAATTCCTCCAACAATAACTTCTATAATTGTATTTATTATACTTATTGGTAAGATATCTGTCAATAATTTTACAAATATAAACATAACTATTCCGCTTATAACACATTTCGTTCCTAATTTTAGAATTTCAGTAATCTTAAACTGATCTTTAAAATATTTTAATTGTACTAATGCAATTACAATTTCTGCAATTACTGAAGCCATTGCAGCTCCAACACCATTAAAGAAATGTATTAAAATGATATTAAATATCACATTTGTTATTGCTCCACATATAACTGATATTGTAAATTCTTTTTGTTTTCCTATTTGTACTAAATATTGTGTTCCTGTTACTCCACTTATTCCCATTGCAATTAATATTGGTGCTGTTACTATTAAAATATTTGTTACCCCTTCAAATCCTTCTCCATAATACCATGGCACAAATTTTGTTGCAACAGCAATTAGTCCAAATACCATTGGTACAGTTATTAGCCATATAAAATTAAATGATTTTTCTAAACATTCTTTTACTTCTTTTTCATTTTTTGTTGCATATGCGTTTGCAATTCTTGAGTTCATTACAGTTTGCAATGCTGTTGTTACTGTTAATGTTGCTTTTACTATTTTTTGTGCTTGTTCATAATAACCAACTTCAACCATATCCCCTGTTATTTTTCCTATCATGGTTTTATCTAAAACTGTATATATTTGAATTGCAATTTGAGGTACAAATAGTGCTATTACAGGTTTTATATGTTTTTTTATTTCAAGTGTTTTTACATTTATTTTTTCTAAGTATTTTGGTAAATATAACCATAATGTCATATTTCCTAAAAGTTCTGCTCCAACATATATAGCAAAATATTTCCATAAATCTTCTGGTGTTTTTATAACAACAAATATAAGTACTAAACTTAACAATTTTACAATTAAATTTCTTACTACTGTTTTATCAAATTTTTCTATTCCTTGGAATAGCCAACTTATATCAAATAAATTTGCAACTAGCTGAATTATTAAAATTCTGTAGTATACTGCATATTCACCAGTTCTTCCATATATTAAATAAAAAAGTAATATTGATATGCTCAATGTTATTGTTCTTAGTATTATTATTTCCCAGAAAGCTTTGCTTCTAGCGGCTTTATCACTTTGTTTATACGCAATTTCTCTTTGCCCATACATTGATACTCCTAATGTACCAAATAGTATGAAATATGTAACTATTGATATTGTATATCCATATATTCCTATATTTTCTGCACCTAATACCCTTGACAAATATGGTGTTGTTACTAATGGTAATAGTATTGTTAACATTTGATATATCAAGTTGTATATATAATTTTTTGCAATACTTTTTTTCATTATTTTTTCCTTTCCCATTACCTCAAATAGTTTTCTTTATACAGCACTATTTTTAATAATTGACTTCATTAGTTTTTGCTTTTTGTTGGATTCCAACCAGGTTTAAACACTTCATGTAATCCTGTTTTTCCTGCTTTTGCATCTTTTACAGCTTCATTTATCATTTCATATCCGTATTTTTTATCTTTACCGAATAAAAATACTGCTACTTTAAATTTAAATGGCACTTCAAAACATTGTTCTTTAAAGTATTTTTCATCAAAATTAGATTTTACAAAATCTAATGTATTTCTTACTAAATAGTATAGTTTCCATTTTACAATTTCGCTCATTTCTGAATGTGGTGCATCATGTACTACCTGCATTTTAGGAATACAAATTATTTTTCCCAATTTTGATAATCTATAACTGTGTTCTGTATCATCATAATATATGAAGTAGTCTTTTTTTGTTAATTCTGTTTTTAATAGTTTTTCTTTGTTTATCATTGTTCCTACATATGAAAATCCATTTATTTCAAATTCTTCTTGTTCATAATCTTTTACTTTAGAATATGGTTGAGCTATTCTGTTAAATAATGTCGTATAAATTCTTCTTCTGTGTGAACAATCTATTGCTTTGCCGTCACTTTTTAATACTTCACCACATATCGCTGATAATTCTTCTGTTGCATTCTTATAATTTTCTATATAGTTTTTTCCTATTTCAAATGCATTTTCTTTTGGATATGCGTCATCATCTGCGACCCAAACCCACTCTGCATCTAATTCTAAACTATTTTTTAAACCCTCATAAAAGCCTCCACTTCCTCCTGTGTTTTTATCAAGGTTTACTACAATTTTTTCAATTTTTGAATTGTCTTTTGCCCAATTTTCTAAATATTCCTTTGTTCCATCATTACTATTATTATTTACAACTAATATGTATTTTGGCAAAACTGTTTGTTCTTCATATGATTTTAGTGCTATTTTTAATTTTTCTAGTCTATTGTATGTGACTAATACTACTCCAATTTTCATAATTTTTTCTCCTTTAAAACTTGATATCAATTTTTAATTTATCTACTAAAAATCTGTATACATTTATATACACAATTGGAATACCCCATTTGTAAAATAATGATACTCCCCATAAGGCTATATGTTTAAATCCTTTTTTTAGTGAATAACCTAATTTCAAAAATGGTGATTTTCTCCAATTTTCAAAATTTTCATCTAAATATTTTATTGTATCTTTTAATTCTGTTTTTATATTTACACTGTTATCATATGAAACCCTATACATTACAGATGTTCCTAAATGCAAAAATACAAAAGTATCTAATATATATTTCATTTCTTTATATTTATTTGTTTCTACATATAATTTTTTTACTTCTAGTAAATATTTTTTCAAATTTTCAACATCTTGTTTATTTACTGTATGTATTTGTGAATCATATCTTAAAAAATAATGATATAGCACATCTGGTATGAACGCAATTTTATCCATTTTTGTGTAACAACTTGCTAGAAACATTGTATCATTAAATCCTCTAAATGGTAAAAATCTTAAGTCTTTTATTTTTTCTCTTTTATATACTTTATTCCACGGTGCTGGATTTATAAACAATAAAAAGTCATCTTCTGGTCCAATATTCTTTACTGTTTTTCCGAAGTTTGTCATGTTTGTTGCTATTACTTTATTTGTTTTTAAATCAATTCTTTCAAATCCACAAACGGCTAAATCTGCATTGTTTTCTTTTGCTGCTGTGTATAATTTTTCTGCCCAATTTAGTTCTACATAGTCATCTGTGTCTACAAATGTTACATATTCTCCTTGTGCTCTTTCTAGCCCATAGTTTCTTGTTGTAAATTCACCGCCATTAGGCTTATGAAAGGCTTTTACTTTTCCTGGATATTTACGTGCATATTCATCAATAATTTGTGGAGCACTGTCTGTTGATCCATCATCAACACATAATATTTCTATTTCTTGCAATGTTTGATTTACTAATGCATCTAAACATCTTGGTAAGTATTTTTCTAAGTTATATACTGCTGCAACTATTGAAAGTTTAATTTCTTTGTTTTCCATTTTCTTCTCCTATTAAACTAATCATTTTTATCTTCTAATTCCTTTACCCTCTTTTTTAGCATAGATATTTCTTGAATTAGTAATGTGTTTTTGTTTTCTTCTTTTGAAATAAGTGTTGTTAAATCAAATATTAAATATAAGATTATAAAAATTGCTACACTAAATATCATATTTATTGGCATTTCAAATCCTAAAATCCCTGAAATGTTTTCTACTAAATTTGGAATTAATAATGCAATAATTAATAATATTCCTGTTATTGTCCAAAATATTAAATATCCAATTCTCATATTTTTCCTTTTTACAGCTTTTAATATAAAGAAAATATATAATAAAACTATTGCAATTAATGCTATTTTTAATGGTGTTTGCATTATTTATTCCCCCTTTTTTTTCTAAAGCTAATACTGTCAACTATTATTGCTAATACTACTTTTACCATATAATCTACTGACTTCCATAATCTTATTGATGATACTCCACCGGTTCTCTCATTCATACTAACTGGTACTTCTGTTACATTATATCCATTAACTAATAACGAAACTGTTGATTCTGGCTCAGGATATTCAGTTGGATAATTCTTTGCAAATTCTGTTATTACTTTTATATTTGCCGCTCTAAATCCAGAAGTCGGGTCTGTTATTTTTTTACCTGCAAATATTTTTATAAATGTTGTTATTATATTTGATCCAAATCTTCTCATAAATGTTGATTGAAATTCACTCGCACTTTTGTCTAAATACCTTGTTCCTATACACATATCTGCTTGTCCATTTATTAAAGGTTCACATATATTGGAAATATAATTTACATCATGTTGTCCATCTCCATCAAATTGGATTGCAATATCATAATTATTTTCATAAGCGTATTTATATCCTGTTTGTACTGCTCCACCTATTCCAAGATTGTGTATTAATTTTATGTGCTTAATTTTGTTTTCTATCAAAATTTGTTCTGTGCTATCTGTTGAGCCATCATTTATAACTATATAATCTATTTCATCGCTAAAATTTTCTATTTTTTCTATTGTCTTTTTTATGTTTTCTTCTTCGTTATATGCTGGTATTATTAATAAAATTTTCACTTTATTAGTTCCTTTCTGATTTAGTTATCTTTTATTTCACATTGTTCTGAATATAAATCTAGGTTCTTATTAAAATATGGGTCACCTTCTTTTAGCTCTTTACCCCATTTTTCTTTAAATAATTGAATTTCATTTTCAAATCTTTTTTTCTTTTCTGGTGTATCTTCATATCCTCTTGTTTTTGATTCATAATGATATAATTTTGCATATGGTGTATATACAACTAATTTATTTAATTTTCTTATTTTCATGCAAAAGTCTACATCATTAAATGCAACTGCAAATTTTTCGTCTAATCCTTCTACTTTTTCGTACAATTCTTTTTTTGTCATTAGACATGCTGCTGTAACTGCTGAAAAATCATTTATAATTTTTGTTCTTCCAAAATATCCTGGTTCTTTTTCTGATATTGTTCTATTTACATGTCCTGCAATTCCGCCCATTCCAATTACAACACCTGCATGTTGAATTGTTTTGTCATAATATAATAATTTTGCTCCTACAATTCCGACTTCATTTCTTTGACAAATTCCAAGCATTTCTTCCAACCAGTCTGGTGTGATTACCTT
Organism: Clostridium sp. CAG:575; assembly: GCA_000435535.1. Taxonomy (GTDB): domain Bacteria; phylum Bacillota; class Clostridia; order TANB77; family CAG-508; genus CAG-269. The sequence continues at coordinate 8,923 of FR884519.1, forward strand.
AATATCATTATTTAATAAAACTATATATTTTCCTTTTGCTTGTTTAACAGCAAAATTATTGATTTTTGAATAATTAAATCCTTTTTCTGTATATTTTATTACTTTTATCTTAGGATTTTTTTGTATTATATCATAATATTTAAAAGTTTTGCTATTTTTACTATTATTTTCTACAATTAATATTTCATAGTTTGTATATGTTGATTTTAATACTGAATTTATGGCAGTTTTTAAATATTTTATTGAGTCTTTATTTGGTATTATTATTGATACTAGTGGTTTTTCTTCTAATTCATATTTTACTCTATAAAGCCCTAGTGGTTTTTCCTCATATACCTTTGCTTTCATATTAAGTCTTTTGCACTGTTCTTCTATTGCTTTTTTTCCAGCTTCTATTGCATACATTTTTGTTTCCATATTTTGTGATGTTGAAAGATTATGTGTCCTCCAATGGTATAGTACTTTTGGAATATGAACTATGTTTGTTGTTTGTTCTGTTACTCTTAAAAATAAATCAAAATCCTGTGCACCATCAAATTCTTTTCTGAATAATCCTACTTTTTCTACTAGTTCTTTTCTTATTACACTTAAATGACAAATATAGTTATTACTTCTTAAAAAGTCAGGCGAAAAATCCGGCTTAAAAAATGGAAAATATCTATTTTTTAAATTTCCTTCAAATTTATCCTCATCTGTATATATAAAGTCTGTTTCTTTGTTTTCATTTAGTACTTTTACAACTTCAAATAGAGCATTTTTTTCAATTACATCATCATGGTCAATAAGTGCTAAAAATTCTCCATTTGCCATTTTTATTGCTTGATTTGAGTTTTCAGAAATACCATTATTTTCTTCCAATTTTTTATATTTAATTCTACTATCATTTTCTATTAGCTTTTCTATATATTCCAGTTTTTTTTCACTTGCATCAACAATACATATTTCCCAATTTGAATATGTTTGATTTTTTATGCTTTCTAAGTAGTCTATAAAAAATTCTTTTGGTGTATTATATAATGGTGTAATTATGCTTATTAAAGGACTATATGCAAATTTTGTATTTTGTTGTTTTTCTATCTCTTCCTGTGATAGACTGTTTTTATTTATCCAATTAGCATATCGTGTTTCTTGAGCTTCTCTGCTATCTAGTACTACTAATTTGTAAAATGAATATTTTAGTCCTTTTTTTAGACCATTTTTATGTATTTTTTCTTTTAATTCAATTCTATTTTCTTTGTTTCTTATCAGTCTATATATGTATTGTACTATTTTTCTTCTTTTTCCTCCAACTGGTAATAAAAAACTTAATATTCTATCTTTTATTTCTTTTAATTTTAGCATCTCTTTCCTTTCTCAATGCACAAATATTGTTGAAAAAGAATTAAATTTTAACACCACAAAAATTATAATTCTTTTTCAATCTTAGCCTTCTCCAATTTTTATACGAAAAATTTTGTAAGCATTGCTAAGTACACTCCATAATTTGCTATTAAAGCTATATTTACTAATTTGTATTCTTCAATATCTAATTTCTTTTTGTTTGCAAAAAATACAGCTAATAACAATAATGGTAATAAATATCTTCCTTGTATTCCTATTATTGTAGGATTTTTAAAACTTGTATTATATACATACATTGCTGTTGCTATCATTGCAAATGAAACTAAAATAATTCCTGTTACAAGTATTTTTTGATACATTGTTGCTTTCTTTTTATTTTCATTACTAAAGAATGACATTACAACAATTGCAATATATGAAACTGGTACAATTGCATATGGTGAAACTTGATTATGGCATAAAAAATGCCCTGCAAACATATTCTCTAAATAGTCATATGCGTTATTTGCAATTGTTCTAAACAATACGGTTAGATATCCTATGGGATTTTTGTAAATCCATACATTTGTATCTGTTGTTTCTGCTGTAATTCCTGTTTCTATTGTTATAGCTTTCATCCACCATAATGTTGAAATTAAACCTAATAGTATGAATATAGTAGCAAACACCCATTTGTTTCTTGGCTTTTTAAAGCATTCTTTTGGAATAAATAACCATAATCCAACAAGTGGTAAATATGCCATTTTAGATATAGCAATTATAAATGTTAACATTACAAATATTATATATTCCCACCATTTTATTTTTTCTTTTGATTCCATAAAATGTAACACATAGCTTATTATTAAAAATGCTGTTACTATTATAGCATTATCTGTTGTAAAGCTTGCTGCGTATGATAGTACAACAGGTGAAAGTAATACTATAGTTGCAAATAATTTATGTTTTGGTAATTTTTTTATTCCAAATGATAATAAAAAAACTGTTATTATTAAACTTGATATTCTTCCCAACATTGCAATATAATATGGATTTAATTTTAATATTAGTCCTATTTTTACTCCTACTAGTTGTGGGAAATAGCTTAACCCATTATAGTTTCCTACTGTTGATATTTCTGTTTTTTCATTTTCATTTAATTTTATTTGCATCATTTCTTTTATGTCATAGTATTTTTTATATTCTCTCTTTTTAGTTTCACTATTTACATTTACCATATTTATAACTGATTGTGGTAATTCTGTTTTAAATTCATTGTCTTTTATTGGTGCAATTATTTCTCCTTGTACTGCTTGAAATACCCTATACAAATGTGATGGTTCATCACTTTGAGCACATAGTGGAACTACAAAACAATAAATTCCACCAAGTATTAATCCTAAAATCATGTACACAATATGTGGTTTTACTTTTTGATATATCTTTTTAGAAAAGATTACCAATATTAATGTTATTAATCCTATTCCTCCTGATGTAATAAGAAAATATTTTATGTGACTACTCATATCTTGTATATTGTTTTCTTGTAATCTTAATTTAAAATCTATAAAATAAATTGCAGCAAATAGAGCCATTATTATTACATAATATAAAAATCTACAGCTTACTATTTTTCTGATTATTTCTTCTGTTTTTTCTAAAAATTTTTCCACTTTAATTTTCTCCTCTATTATCATTTGACTTATTTTTATCTATGTCCACTTGATTTAAAAATCTCCCGCAAGAACCGTACTTCTGGGACAAAATTTAGTATAATTTCGTATAATTGTTTATGTTTTTTTACAATAACATCTAATATTACTCCACAAATAAATGATAGTAATGCTGATAACATTATAAATCCACCTACTATTAAAGTTGGAAATCTTAATACTAGTCCTGTTTCAAAATATTCTTGAAATACTGGCACTATAAATAATAATGATATTAGTGCAAGTACTATAGAAATTATGTTAAAGAAGAAAAATGGTTTATATTCTTTAAATAATGTTGCTATCATTTTTAATACTTTAAACCCGTCTCTATAGGTATTTAATTTTGATACACTTCCAACTGGTCTATCTCTATATGCTACAGGTACTTCTTTTATCAAAAAGTTTTTATCTACAGCATGTATTGTCATTTCTGTTTCTATTTCAAATCCTTTTGATAATACTGGGTATGTTTTTACAAATTCCTTGCTAAATGCTCTATATCCTGTCATTATGTCTTTTATGTTGTTTTTAAATAACTTATTAATTAAAAATCTAACTATTCTATTTCCAAAGTTGTGAAATGGTCTTTTGTTTTCTGTAAAATATGTTGATGATAGTCTATCTCCTACTACCATATCTGCTTTTTTATCTAAAACTAAATTGCACATTTCTCTTGCATTTTCTGCTGGATATGTATCATCTCCATCTACCATAATATAGCAATCTGCATCAATTTGTCTAAACATACTACGTATTACATTCCCTTTACCTTGCCTATATTCATGTTTTACAATTGCTCCTGCATTTTCTGCAATTTTTGCTGTATCATCTGTTGAATTGTTGTCATAAACATATATATCCGCTTCTGGTAATGCTTTTTTATAATCTTTTACAACTTTTTCTATAGTTTTGCCTTCATTATAACATGGGATTAATACTGCTATTTTACTTTTCATATAATTTACCATATAGAATATTTAATAATCTTTAAGCTTTACTAAATATTCTATATTCTCCTTTCTACGTTTATTTAATATTTGTGTTTAGTACTGTTATACTATGATTTTGCCTTCTTAACTTTAATTCTTCTTGGTCTAAACTTATTTTTATTGAGTCATATTCTATATTACTCAAATCTTTTTCATAATTTATTGACTTTCCATCAGATTTTAAAGTTACTGTATCTATAATCTTTTCTTCTCCGTCTTTTTGTGCAATAATATTTATTGTTACTACTTCATCAGTATCTTTATTTATTACCCTTCCATTTATAGTTGCAACAAATGTTAATTTATTTTCTTTTGTTTTTTCACTTGTTTTTACTTCCAATTGGTTCTCTGTACAAGTTAACATTGAAATTTGATTTCTTTCGTATTTTTCATTATCATATTTTACTTTAGCTATATAAATATAATCACTTTTTCCAAGAAAATTAACATTTGTTAATGTATCTACTATATCTATTATTTCAAAACTATACTTATTTAAATATGCTAATGTTCCTGCCATCTTATCCTCATAAATTGGCATATAAATATCATTATTTAAAACATTGTTCCAGTATAATTTATCAGATTTTTCTGTTTTTCCGGTTTTTGTACCATATTGTAATTCTACAATTCTATCATCAACATTTAATAATGTTGGTACTCCACTATCATCATATAATACTCCCCAAACACCATCTATATCGTATTTTTGAGTATCTTTTCCACATAATAATGTTTTCTTTATGTTCTTCTTTATATTGTTTTTTATATTTGTAACTACATTCTCATCTTCTATATTTGTAAATAGTCTCAAATATTTTTGTCCACTTCCATAGTAAGCATATTTATATAATCCTGCGACTGAACTTCCACATATAACTGTAAAGAATACCAATATAAGAATAATTTTACTGTTTTTTATTGATAAAATTAAAAAATATATACTTATAATACTTGCTAATACTGGTATAATTCCTGCATACCTTGTATATCCTATTACAAATTTTTCCCAAACAATATATAGATAAATCAATACCATTGCATACTCTAGTAGTTTTTTGTTTATTTCTTGTTTTTTCATTATTTTTTTGTAGATAATTTCATATATAATCAATATGAATGAAATTATATATCCAATGGCAAACATTAAATCTGTATTTCCTACCTCATAAGCTTTTTTTGGCTCTATTAGTATATATATAGGCCATAATAAAAATTGTATTAAGTTTTTTGGTCCGTATCTATCATCTAACCAGTTTATTTCTTGAAAATATTCTGATTTAAAAATTGTATTATAATATGGAAATACTGGACTTCCTGTTTGCACTACTGCATCTATCATATATGGTAACATTGATATTACAAATGTGCATATTAGTAACAAATAATCATATATTTTAATGTTCTTTATGTCTTTTATGTTTTTTATAAGCATATATACTAATGGAAGTGCAACATATACTGCATTGGTTATTTTTGTACATACACAGATTCCTACAATATATGCCAAATAATATAATCTTGATTTTTCCTTAAATATATTTTCTTTTTCAAATAAGACTATATATAATATTTCTAATAACATTACAACTGAAAAATTATCTATATAATATGTTCCTAATTGTTGTAATATTATAAATACCCCTAGTGGCAATATTGATAGCATTGAAATATATTTGTCTGCTATTTTTTCTCCTATAAGTTTATTTAAGTATTTTTTTATTTGGTAAAACATTACTGCTATCAAGAAATATCCTGGTAATGTCCCTAATCTAAAGCCTAACACTGTTCTAAACATATAAAATATTCTGTCAGCTATTGGATATACAAATGATGTTAATGTTCTTCCTGGGAAAAAATCCGAATTTATTTTGTCAGCAAATGGATTTTGCTGTAAATATATATGGTAACTATATGAATCCCAGAAAGTATCTGGATATATTATTGTTAATCCAGTTATCACTAATAATATTGCTATAAAAATTAAATCAAATTTATTAAAATTGGTTTCTATTTTTATTTTTTTCTTTCTGATTAATATTGCAAAAATACCTATATTTAAGATTAATGCTATTATATTTCCTATAAGATAACTTGCTTTAAAAAAATAAATTAAATTATCACAAATTATTATTTGAGTAAATAATATTAGTAATGCAAAAAAGCATAAGTTGATTTTTTTCATTTATAATTTTCATTCCCTTCTCATTGTACAACTATGGGCTTAGTACAGTAAAAATATAATTATTTTTCAGTTTCTTCTAAGTCCCATACTCTTTTTAAAAAGTCATATCTTTTTTGTATTTCTTCTTCATGCCATGGTGTCATTTCTATCATATTTCTAATTTCTCCATGAATTCTTACAATTTCATCAAAGTGTTTTTGTTTTTTAGTTACACTTGTTACATTATTTCCATGTAATCTATAATAATTTAATGGTTTATTACAAAATGCAATATCTCCCTTTTTCATAACACTTACATAGAATAGCCAATCTCCAGCTTGTTTATATTCAATTATTTTTTCAAATATATCATCATAATTATCTTTTTTAATTATACATGAAGACACATTTGCAATAATACAATTTAAAAATGTATAATTTTTTATTTCTTCTAGTCCATTATCTACAAAGTCTGATTCCCAATGATTTGTTTTTCTTATATCTATTTCTGGTTTTATTGTTGGTAATATAATCTTGTCCCAAGCATTTATAAATGCTGTATCAGCATAAGATATATATATGTTTTTGTCTTGTTTTATTGGTTTTATAATATTTTTTAACAATGTTTTATCACAACAATCATCAGCTTCTGCTATCCATACATAATCACCTGTTGCAAGTGCAAATCCTTTTTTCCATTGTTTAAATGCACATCCAGAATTTTCTTGATTATATACTTTTTGAACTTTTATATATGGAGCAATTTTTTCTACTATTTCATCTATTAATTTTCTGCTATTGTCTTTTGAACAATCATCTAATATTATTAATTCGTGTATTTTTTCCGTTTGGTTTAATATGCTATAAATACGTGGAAGTAAGAAATTTTCATAATTATAATTTGGTATTACAACAGATATTTTTATATCACCTTGTTGTTTTCTGGATTGTTTTTTTGCTAATTTTTCTAAATCTTCTACCTCTATATATCTTCTAATAACTGTTCTTTTTGTTAGTTTTCTAATTACATCTTTCATTTTTTCTTTTGTTTTATTCATTTTATCTTTATTTTCAATTATCTCATTTGCTATTGTAGTTTCTTTTCTTTTTAAACATTTAGCCATATCTTTATAAAATCTTCTTTCTTTTTTTGGTTGTTCTTTTATAAAATGTTTTATATGTTTGTTTTTATATAAATTATATTTTTCTTGTTTTTCCATAAAAATATCTAATAATTCTTGTCTTTTTTCATAATCTTTTTGTTTTGGTATTATTACCATATATAATAAAAGAACTTGTTGATATAATATTGCAGATTGATATTTTTTAAAGTCTTTGTCGTCTTTTATTCTTTCAAAACATGTATTTATAGAATCAAACATTTCTAATCTTTTTGTTGTTACTTCTGCATTTTGTACTGAGTTATTTCTTTGAACATAAAAATATTTTATTCCTTGAACATATGCTACTTTTTTGGCTTTTACTATTGCTGGTAATATTGAAGCAACATCTTCATTTATTTTTCCTTCTAAAAATGGATATTTTTCTATTAATTCTTTTTTTATAATTTTATTACATGGAGAAGCTGCTAATCCATTATTAACTAAATTAAATTTAGTTACTTCACCTAAACATGCTCTTGATAATATTGGTGCATTAGAGTTATTCTCATAAACAATTTCTATATCTGTTGCAACAAGGTCTGCTTTTTCTTTTTCAGCTGTTTCCATTAATTTTTCATAATAATCATCTGTGATATAATCATCTGAATCAACAAAACCTATGTATTCTCCTTTAGCTTTTTTCATTGCAAAATTTCTTGAATATGCTGCACCTCTATTTTTATCATTTTGATATACTTGTAAATTTGAATATCTTTCTTGTAACTCTTTTAATTTAACTATTGTTCCGTCTTTTGAGCAATCATCTACTGCTATAATTTCTATATCTTTATAAGTTTGATTTTCTATTGATTCTATACATTTTTCTATATAATTTTCTATATTATAACATGGTATAATAATTGAAATTAATTTATTCATTTTAATCTCTTTCCTTTCTCAAGGCACAAATCTAGTCTAAAAATTTTTTTCTTCTTAAAAATTTTGTCCAGCGATATATTTTACTAGCTTTTAACTGTGCAATTTCTTGTTTTAATTTTTTATTTTCATCACTTAAATTATCTTTTTCTGCGTAAACTTTTCCTAATTCTTGTTCACAATTAAATTTAATATCTTCTATACTAATTATTCTCTTCCATTTTTCTGTGTAAAAATCTAATATATCCTTATCCACTAATGTTTTCTGCCATTTTTCTTCTAGTTCATTAAATATTTTAATATATTTTTTTATATTATACTTCTCATATAGTTTATCAAAATTTATTTTTCCTTTAATATTATTGTGTTGAAAAGCAAGTTGTCCAATGCTTCTATACATTATTAGTTCAAGAGGAACTCCCTCTTCATACCATTCTTGATCAAATAGCAGATATTCACTCTTTCCATCATAAAATATGTTTTGAAATACTAGGTCTATAAATCCATCTTTAAGTATTGTTAAATTTTCTTTTTCTTCTTTTGATATTTTTACATCATATTTTTCAAAAATGCTTGTTTCTGATTTTTGAGTAAATCTTTCTTTTAAAGTGTTGTACCATTTTTCTAATTCTTCTTCAAATTTATCATATTTTCCATGATTTATAAGTTCTTCTAAATATTCATCCATAGTTGGCTTTTTGATAAATTTACTCTCTATTTTGCCTTTAGAAAATGTTTCACATAATGAAAATCCTAGTTCTTTTAATTTGTCTATATTTTCTTTTATTTGCTCAATGTGTTCTTTTCCATATTGGTTATAAGCTTCTTTTTCTGCTTGATTCTGTGATAATTTAGTAATTATTTTATATTCTCTTTTTCTCATATTACTATAATTTACAAAACAAATATCAGATACATTTTCTTTTGAAATCTCTATTATATAGCTATTTGTAAAGAAATCAAATTTTTTGTTTCTAATTATATCTCCCATAAATGCTAGTTCACTAAATAGTATTTCTTCATCTTCTCTATAATAAATATTATATCTATTTCTTTTTGGTAAATATTCATCTGTATAAATCATATGTGTTAATGTGTAATTTGGCACAGGATAATAAAATTTTGAATTACTAAATTCTTTTAAAATTTCTTCTAATTCTACTTTTCCATATAATTTATAATCTTTATTTTTGTTTTCAATATAGTTTGCAAATGGTGCTTCTTTATTATTTCTTGTTGAGCCTGCTAAGTATTTAACTCCAAATTTATTATCTATTGCTAAAATTATTTTTCCGTTTTCACTTAATTTTCTGTATGTCCATTCTAGCATTTCTTTAAGATTCACAAATCCTAATTTTTCTGCATATTCTGCAGTTCCTATTAATGTTATATAATCATATTTTTCTTCTAATTCTAGTTTTTTCAAGTTAGTGCAAAGTATTAATCTTAAATTTGCAACATGTTCTAATCTTTTTTGCAAGCATTCTATTTTTTCATTACTTGTTTCTATTGCTGTTATATTTAGATTTTTACGTGCTAATTCTTCTGTAATTTCGCCGTAATTTGCTCCTATTTCAAGTATTTTCTTATTTTCCTCAAATGGATACCATTTTATAACATTTGCTCTCATTTCTGAAAATATACTTACTATGTTTGTCCTTTTGTCTTTTTCAATAATTTTGTCATATTCACAAGTTTTATATTCATTAATGTATTGTTTAATATCTTCTCTATATTCACCATAAATATCATTATTATAGTAATTATCCTCATGATAAAATCTTTTATCTACTTCTATCATAAATTGAATTCCTTTCTCAATTTTGCATTCATGTTTCTAGCTTTTTCTTAATAATTTTTACGTTCTTCCTATCTTTTTCCAAGTAGTTTTAATGTAAAATGTCTTATTTTAAAAAATATATTTCCAATTGCTGGTGTATTCATTATCATAAAATTTTCTACATAATACATAAATGTTTCGTTTTTATATAATTCATGGAAAATGTTCCAATTTTTAAAGTTAAAATGTTTTTTGTTTTCTATGTCTTCAAAATATTCTAGTGCCTTTCTATTTTGTTTTTGTAAATTTTCTGGAAAAACCTTTTCATTTTCTACATATGTTTTAAATAAATCAATCTTAACTTCTATAAATAATTTTCTTACATCTTGTATTTTTGTAAATTTATGTGATATTTTATCTGTTCCAACTTGATTATTTCCATGTTGTCTATATTTTATTGTTTTTTCATTTAAATATTGAACTTTTCCATATAATGCCACAATTAAGCCTATCCATGTATCATGTATTACATATTTGGCTTTTGGAATTGGAATTATTTTTTCTATATATTCTTTTTTTGATAATAAAGTGCATCCAGTAACACAATTATATAAATATTGTAATTCATAGGTGTTTAAGCATTTTTGTATTTTTCTTGAAAGCAACATAAAATCATTAAAAGATTGATATATTGTTTTTAAATTTTCATCAACTACCTCTAAATCTGTAAACACTAAATCTGCATTTGTTTCTTTTAATCTATTAAAGGTTTTTTCTACTTTTTCTGGAAGCCAATAGTCATCTTGGTCAGATAACATGTAAAAATCATTTTCTACTTTTGTTAATAAAAACTCAAAATTTTTTGCATATCCTAAATTGTTTTCTTGAAAATATGCAGTTATTCTATTATCTTTTTGTTCATATTCTTTTATTATTTCTCTTGTTTTGTCTTTTGAACAATCATCTGAAATTATTAATCTAATATTTGAATATGTTTGGTTTAAAATACTTTCTATTTGTTCTCTTAAATATTTTTCTCCATTATATGTTGCCATTAGAATATCTATTTGTTCCATAATTTTACCTTTCTTATCCTAAAAGGACAGTTCTTGTGGGAGACATATGTCGCCTTTACAATTTGTCCTTTTTGAAATATCTTCAATGAATGTCTAAAAATTATTGGATGTTAATTGTGATGTCTCCATCTTTTGCCACATAATTTGTCTTTACTCCAATATTTTGTAACCATTCTCTAGTTTCTATCGTTTTAAAATTTGCTGTATTATAACCTTCTCCTACATCATTATCCCATAGCCAGCTTGTAGTTGGCCATAAGCATATTTCTGGATTTACTAATTTGTATAATTCTTTTGTGGCTCCTCTTTGTCCATGATGTGCCACTTGAACTATATCACTTTTTAGTCTTGAGCCATATTGTTTTATAAGTTTTTCTGATTCTTCAGTTCCTGTATCTCCTAAAAATAATATTGATTTGTCATTTATATACATTTTAAATACCATACTTGAATTATTTATTGCATTATTAGTTATTTCTGGGTTTGCAAGTTCGAATATTTCTACCTTTAGATTTTTCTTAATCTCTATAATATCCCCTATTTGTGGTGTTTTTACTACTGATTTTATTCTATCATTTTCTAAAGTTTGATAAAAATCTGATATTTCATTTGCTCTATTAGGCTCATATTTTTCGTACCAAATGATATCATTTGCACTATAATATATGTTTTTTATTTCTATATCTGTATTTTTTACTATATCTATAAATGCCCCTACATGGTCTTTATGCGGATGTGTTATAAACCAATAGTCAACCGTGTTTCCATATTTTTTTATATATTGTTTTAGTGTTTCCGATTCTTTTTGCAATCCACCATCTACAACTATATTCTTATTGTTAGATGTTCTTATAAAATATCCCATCATACTATCATTACTTCTTGCTGATAGTTGTGTTAATTCAATTCCAGTTTTGTTCTTTTTTATAAAACATCTTATTAGTACTAATAAGATTAATAATACTGTAAGTATTATTAATGAATTTTTGAAAAAAGCCTTTCTTTTTTGGTTACTCATTTTCATCTTTTATTACTTATCCTTTTTATATTTTCTTCCAAAACATTATACCTTTTATTTGGTCTAGTTTTGTTATTGTTTTAATATTTTTTATTGTTCTTTATTTTTTATTATATTTATTTTAGTATCTAACTTAGCTATACCAACACATTCTTTGTTTGACATTATTTCTATTAATAAAGCTTCATATTTTCTATTTAATATCTCAAGCTCCCCTTTTGCGTTTATATGTGTACAACTAAATGATAATGTATATTTATTTGGTGCTAAAGGAAGTTTTTGTATAAATTCTACTTCCACAATGTCTCCCTTTTCAAATTTTCCTGGATAAATTTTTTCTATCATTGTATTTGTTCCAGCAACTTCTACTCCATTAAAATTCTTTATAGTCATTGTAAATATTGGGTTATCTACTTCTTTATTAAATTTTATTTTAGATTTTAATACAACTTCTTTTTCATTATCAATTATTGATAGATAATTTCTATTCGTATCAAAAATTCCATAATCAATTACTTCTGCATCTAAATTTCCATATTCTATTAAGTTTGGATTTTGGTTAAAGTGTGATTTCCATGTATTTGGATCATCATCTATTTTTATTTCTTCGCTTACTTTATCTAAATTACTATTTTTTGGTGCATTTCCTGTAATGATTTTTTTGTATAAATCAACACCTTCTTTTACATCTCCATCAAATGTTTTCTTTCCACTTTCCAATATTATTACTCTTGTACAATTTTTTAAAATGTCTGATACACTATGTGTTACAAATAATATTGTCTTTCCTTTTGACTTAAATTCTTCAAATTTTTTAAAACATTTTAACTGAAATGCCATATCTCCAACTGATAAAACTTCATCAACTATTAATATATCTGGGTCTACATTTATTGCACATGCAAATGCAAGCCTTGCAAACATACCTGAGGAATATGTTTTTACTGGTTGATATAAGTGTTCTCCTATATCTGCAAAATCTATTACATCTTGTTTTGTTGCTTCTATTTCCTCTTTTGTTAATCCCATGACTTGTCCATGTTGATAAATATTTTCCTCTCCTGTAAGTTCTGAATTAAATGCTGTTCCAAGTTCTAGTAATGAACTTATTTTTCCATTAACTTTTAACTCTCCTGATGTTGGAATAACAACACCTGTAATCATTTTTAATAATGTTGATTTTCCTGCTCCATTTTTTCCTAAAATTCCTAAGGCCTCACCTTTTTTTATTGTTAAATCTAAGTGGTCTGTCGCTGTAAAATCTGAATGTCTATTCATTTTTGGAAATATTGCTTCTAATAATCTATCCTGTTTTCTGTTATACATTTTATATTTTTTTACTAAATCTTTTATTTCAATAACGTTTTCTTGTTGCTCTTTGCTCATATTATTTTTATCATATATTATTTTATATATGATTTTCTCCCTTCTTTATTAATACTCTTAAATACTTGCTAAATAAGAGTTCTATAAAACATCTGCAAAATCTTTTTTTGTTCTTTTGAATACTGAATTCCCCCATATAAACATTACAAATGTTATTACCCAGAATATAATTGTAAACATTCCATGGTTTGTGAATACTATACCATCACTTATAAATACTTCTCTAAATGCTGTTACTAAATATGTAAATGGCATACATTTCATAAATGTTAATATTGTCTGATGTTCTGAAAGCATACTTAAATTCCAAATTACTGGTGTAAACCAGAAAAATAATTGCATTGCAATATTTAATAAATTTGCAAAATCTGGTACCACTGTTGTAACAGCTGATGTAAATCTTGTAAATGCAATTATAAAACAATACGCTGCAAATATTACATATACAAGTAGTAATACATTTGGCATGTAATGATATATCATACATAAAACTGTTGCAATTACTATCAAAAATAATCCGACAAAGCTTGATGCAACTATTGATATCATTGGAATTATATCAACTGGGAATACTACTTTTTTTACTAAATAGCTATATGTTCTAATTGACCCACTTGCTGACAATACACTGTCATTCATCCATTGCCACATTGCCATTCCAGGGAAAAACCACACAACATAAGGATCATTTCCACTACTTCCTGTTTTTAATATGTATTGGAATACTATTGCATATGTTAGCATAAATACAAATGGTTGTAAAAAGCCCCATATTGCTCCTAAACTTGTATTTGCAAATCTGTTCTTGAAATCGTTTTTTCCTAATTGTAAAATTAACTTTTTGTTTTTTATTATTTGTTTTATAAAATCCATTATTTTTCTCCTAATTTTGTAATTTTTTCTTTTCCTTTTTGCTTTATTTTTAGTTTCTAAAATTCTTCTATATTGTATATTTAAAACTCTTTTTTGTCAACAAAAAAAGCCTATTTTTCGCTATCAAAATAGGCTTTTTATTTAATTAAAAATTAATCTATAATTATATGTTAATTTTATTAAGAATTAATTGTTTCAATTTAATATAAATAATGATTGTTCGACATTTTTCTATAAAACTATAGAACAAATTCTCTACGTCCCCAATGTTCCAGAAATTAAAGTTAATACACTTTCTATAATCTCTTTTTCTTCTAATAATTTATTACTATTTTCTGTTATAAAAATTATACAGTTATTATTATCTTTAAAATATTCATAAGTTTGATATCTATCTAATTTTTCAAAATTAAAATCCATTATTTCTCCAGTTATGTCGTCAATTATATAACATGTACTTGAAATATCTAATATGAATACTTTGTTAGAATTTATTGCATTTTCTAGTATTTTATCGTTATCATTTTGAGTGCTTTTTGTATCATTAATATTTTTTAAATATCCATTACTGTCAATTTCATATGCTGTTTTTGTAACTTCTTTAAGCATTTTCAAAACTTTTTCTCTGCTATTTTTTTCTATCCATATTCCATTACTTTGTGGATGTTCCTTTTCTATTATGTCATCTAATTCATTTGTATCTGGTTTCTGTTTTTTTATTATTCCTGCAAATGCAACTTTATATTTTATATTTGGTTTAATTACAGCTATTTCTTTGTTGTCATCGCCCTTTTGAATTTCATATAATTCTGTATTTCCTGTTATTCCTATTTCATTTTTAATTTCTTCTATCTTGCTATTGTTTTGTTCTTGTACTACTTCTTCCTGTGTCTGATTGTTTTTCATATTTAAAAGTGATAATCTATTTTTTAAATTTTTAACATTAAAAATTATTATTATAATAATTAATATGCAAATTATTAAACACGAAAAAAATATTTTTTTATTTTTATCCATTAATTAAAACTCCTTAAAAGTATTTGACTTTAGTATTTTTATAATATAAAAGAGACATCTTATTCGTCTCTTTTATATTAATTATACATCAGCATATTTCATTTTTAAATTATATTTCTTAGCATTGATAATGTTGCTTCTATATATCTTCCGGAAAAATTTTGATTAATAACAGATTGATGACCATTTACTCCTTGATAAGGTAATTCTATTAGAGCTGTTTTTGCTGGTCTTGAATTTGAAGCTAAATATGTTCTTGCCCAATTAATCATAAATTGAGTTCCATATCTTCCAATTGACCATGTATCATTTTCTGGGAATTGCACTCCATAATACTTACAGATATCTGGGTCTCCAATTAATTGTCTCATCCATCCATGCAAATCTACTAGTAGTGTCTGTCCATTTTGTGATTTATGTGCTAATAAGAAATCTCTTAATGCTTGTGCTTCATATGCTTGAAATCCTTGTGTTCCATTATAATTTCTGCTATTTGTAAATATTTCGTACTCACTTCCGATTTGCCATGATCTGTTTAAGTCTATCCCTTTATTTTCTGGTGCTTGGCTATATAAAGTTGTTCTTCCTGGTCCATCTTTTGTTGTTCCATTTGTCAATCCATCTTGGTTGACCCCTGGAAATATATATATTGTCCATTTATCTGCTAAAGAATAATCATAATCGTTTATTAATCTATTATAAAAGTCGTTTGCTATTGTTACTAATTCTTGACCATCTTTGCTCCATAAGTCTTCAAATCCATGTATAGCAAATGTTGCAAAAAACACATTTGGACCACTTCCAAATTTATAATAGGTTAAATCATTTCCACCTCTTCCAGCGACTTTTAACCCTGTTCTTCCATATATTCCTTTTGAAGTTTCAATTTTTTTGCATACTTCAAATGTTCTTTTTTCTTCTTTTAATATATTTCCTTTTTCATCAATATATTGTACCACTAGATTTTTGTTTCCTAATTCTGAATTTGTAAAATCTACTGTAAATTCAAATCCTGGTTTTGGATTTTTTTCTTCTCCTCCATACCCTTTTACAGTATCTAATACATCCTGTCTTTCTGTTCTAATCATTTGTGGAGTTATTTCTTTTCCATCTACTAATATTTTAATTTTTGTATTTGGCATATTAGTCATAATCCAGCCAGAGAATTTAAATTTATCTTGTTTTACTTTTTGAGGAATAGTTCCATCAAGGTATGCATCAAATTTATTTTCATTTATTTTTGGAACAATTTTTATTTCTATTGCTTCTACTTTTCTATTTTGTCCTGTAGTACCTGAAATTTCTCCATCATTTGCCCAATTTTGCCATCCTTTACCGTTCAAATATGTTCTATACATAATAGAATACTCATTTGTTCCTTCTAATTTTATTTTTACTGCTTCCACTTTTTTATTTTGCCCAGTTGTTCCGCTTTGCTCTCCATTTGTTTTCCAGTCTTTTTCCCATCCATAATCTTGAACGTGTGATTGATAATATATTTTTGTGTTGTCTGGTAAATTTTTAGCTTCTATTTTAATTGCTTCTATTTTTTTATTTTGTCCTATTACACCTGATGTTTTTTCTTGTTTAGCATATTCTTGCCATCCGTAATCTTGCACATGTGTTGTATATTTTATAACAAAATTTGTATGATCAGCAAAAAACGTTTTTTCAACACTACTTATTTCTATTTTTTCATCCTTTGAAAAAGATACTAATTTTACTTTGTGCTGTCCAGTTGTCAAGTTGTTAGCTATTTCTTTTGGAATTGTTATGACAAACGCTGGAGTCGTATTTTGGCTTTTTGTTCCATATTCTGGATGCTCATTATATATATTTTCATCTTGTTTTTGCTTAATTTCACAATTTTCTAAAATTCCATTATCTATATAAACTTTAAATTTAGAATTAGATATATTAGCTAAATTCCATCCTTCTATTCTTATATCTTCATTTTTATAAAATTTTGTTTTTTCTAAGTTACTAGTAATTTCAATTTTGCCTTTTACTTGTTTTTTTACAATTTTTATTTCTATAGCTTCAATTCTTCTATTTTCACCTGTTGTTCCTGCTAACTCTCCATCTATTTTCCAATCCTGCCAGCCTTTATCTTGCAAGTATGCTCTATATAAAATAGAATATTCTTCACTACTATTTAGTCTTATTCTAATTGCTTCTACTTTTTTATTCTGTCCAGTTGTTCCACTTTGTTCTCCATTTGTTTTCCAGTCTTTTTCCCATCCATAGTCTTGAACATGTGTCTTATATTCTACTTTTAATGGTAGGTTCTTAACCTCAATTCTAATTGCTTCTATTTTTAGTTTATTCTTAGTATCCCCTGCTGTTTGACCATTGTTAAAATACTTTTGCCAACCTCTATCTTGTATATGTGTTTGATAAACAACACTTATTGTTTTTGGCACAATTTTTATTTCTATTGCTTCAATTTTTAATTGTGTTTCCAATAATCCTGCAACTTTTCCATCAGCTACCCAGTCTTGCCAGCCTCTATCTTGAAGATGTACTCTATATTCCACAGAATATTCTTGTGTATTTTTTAGTTGAATTTTAATAGCTTGCATCCTTTTGTTTTGCCCTGTCGTTCCTGCTATTTGTCCATCTTCTTTCCAGTCTTGCCAGCCTTGGTCTTGAACTTCTACTTGATATTTAATTTTTACATTATTAGGTGCATTTTTTAATTTTATTTTTATAGCTTCATTTTTCTTATTTTGTCCTGTTGTACCTGATTCTTGTCCATTTTCTTTTGAAAAGTCATTTTCCCAGCCATAATCTTGCACATGTGAACTGTAAACTACACTTATATTTTCTTCTTTACTTACTGATTCCGAATTTTTTGTTTCTGCATTAGTTGTACTTGCTTGAATATTGATGCAGTTTAACATTAAAGCTATCATTGTTAGTAGTATTAATAGTAATTTGAGTATCTTTTCATTTTTTAAAAATTTCATTTGTATTCCTCCTATGCGTTTATTACATAATACAAAATGCAATATAACTTAATAATGGAAAATGTAATATCATAATTTCTTTTAACGCTCTTTTTTTCATTCCTTTAAAATATAAATATTTAAAGTACTTATGTATTGGAGCATATATAATTTTATGTTGTTGTGCTTTTTCAAAATATTTTATAACATTGTTTTCTTCTTTCTCTAGCATATTATTTTCTAATTTTGTGCTATAATCTTTACACATTAATACTCCTGCTAAATATGTTTCTGTAATAACCATATGTCTGTATTTCATGTATGATTTATAATCACTTCCATTTTCTTTTTTCCAAAGTCCGCATATTTTGTTTTAGATTTCTTCCGCCAAAAATGTTATTCTTATGTATCCTATACCCAAATAATGGTTTATCTATACAATATATTCCTTTTAAATTAGATGCTATATATGT
This sequence comes from Clostridium sp. CAG:575, assembly GCA_000435535.1. Taxonomy (GTDB): domain Bacteria; phylum Bacillota; class Clostridia; order TANB77; family CAG-508; genus CAG-269. Next base: position 27,721 of record FR884519.1, read on the forward strand.
TGAATGCCAGTCATGTGCAAATGTTTTTTCTGTAAATGGTAACATTTTTTCTTTTACCTCTTTTGTAATCATCTGGCTACATCCAATTGCTATATGCCTTGAAAATGGTAGTATTTTATTATAATTTGTATTTATAATTGGCATATTTTTATATCTTAAATAGCTTTCATTAATTATTTTTCCATTTGCGTCAATTTGATTTGAATCACAGTATACTAAACTAACATCTTTTTCTTTTATTGCTTTTATGGACTCTTCAATTTTAGTTGGATACCATATGTCATCATGGTCTGAAAATGCTATATAATTTGCTGTTGATTTATTTAGCAAAAATTCAAAACTTTTTGTACATCCTAAATTTTTTTCTTGAAAATATAGTTCAATCCTCTTATCTTTTTGAGCATATTCTCTTAATGTTGTTTTGACTTCTTCTTTTGGTGAACAATCATCTGAAATTATTAATTTAAAATTTATATATGTTTGGTTCAAAATACTATCTATTTGCTCTTTTAGGTATTCTATTTTTGTATTATAAGTTGTTAATAAAATATCTATATTTTCTTCCATGTTTGGCTTTTCCCTTTCTTATGTAAATTACTATTGAGATTTTATTTTTTATCTTTGAAAAATTTGTTGAATATTCCTTTTGATTTTTTATCTTCTTTAATTTCTTTTCGACTATTTTCTTTACTATTGCTGTTTTTATGATGATTGTTAGTCGTTTTCTTTTCTTCTATATTACCTTCGTAGTCATCATCCTCTTCTTCATCGTCATATTCATCATAATCGTTGTCATAGTCGTCATCATCTTCTTCATCGTCATATTCATCATCATCGTTGTCATAATCGTCATCATCTTCTTCATCATAGTCATCTTCTCCATCAAGATCATCTTCGTACTCGTCATAATCTTCATAATCTTCTTCGTCATCATCATTAGCATAGTCGTCACTATCTTCTAGATCATCCTCATACTCATCATAATCATCATAGTCATCTTCTTCATCAAGGTCATCTTCGTACTCATCATAATCTTCATAATCTTCTTCGTCATCATTTTCTGTATCGTCACCAGATTTTTTTTCATACTCATCATCTTCTATATCGCTATCATCAAAATTATCTTTGTACTCGTCTTCTTCATCCTCATAATCGTCTATATATTCCGTTATTTCATTATCAATTTCTTTTGACTTGTATGTTAGCATTTCTTCATAATCATCTTCTTGTTCTTCAATATCTTCTAATTGATATTCTGATAAATCTTTTCCAAATTTGCTTGTAATTTCTTGATTAAACGTTTCATATATATTTTTTATTCCATCTATTCTCCAATAGTTAGAATTAATGATTGTTCCTGCTTTTATTTTTAATCCATTAATCTCTTTTTCAAAGTTTTTCTCTTTTTCTTCAATATTTTTTAGATACTCTTTATTATATAATTCATTGTATGCTTTCTTAGTTGATTTTCCAGCGATTTCTCTTAAAACTAATTGATATAAATTATTAATTTGTGTTATATCTAATTCGAAATTTTCACAAGCTTCTGCCATTAGATTTTTATGCATTTTTGTACCATTTATTGCCGTCATTCTTTCATTATCTAGAAAATCTACAATATATATTTTTTCTGCTTTTAAAAATGAAAATTTTACACTTATATCTCTTAGAATCTTTTGATATTTTTCAACATTCACATCATCTGAATTAATATCATTGATTAGTTTTCTTGTTTTATCATAAGCATTAGCATAGCATTCTGCTTCTCTCTTTGCAATTTCATTTCTAGCTATTGCAGCCTTTTGCATAACTTCTTCATTGAATTTTATTCTTTCATCTTTTCCATTTGAAAGCATAATTTCAACTAGTTCTTCTGAACTATTATTTTCTGAATTCATAAACATTTTTATGTTTTTTATATTTTCTTTATTTATTTCATTTATTTCATTCGCTGTTTTTTGTATCAACTGCATATAATTTTTTTCTTCAACTCTTTTTTCTTTGGAAACACTATTTCTTTCTTCTTGTTTGCTATTGAAATCATTTAAGCAGTTTGTGAATTCTTCTTTTAGCTCTATTAGTCTGTTATTATTATCAGTAATCACATTTTCTATTTTTTGCAATTTTTTTTCAATAATATCAGGGGATTCGTCTAGATTGTCAAATAATTGATTTCTTTCTTCTTCAAATTTTATATTTGACTTATACAATCTTTTTTGTTCTTGTTGTATTTTTCTAATTTGATTTGCAGAATCATCAAATTCATTTATTATTTTTTCTTCTTTTTCTGATATCACCTGATATTTTTGGAACTCTTCTATCAAATCTTTAAAATTTTTATAATTAGTTTTTAAATTTATTTTATCTCCAAATCCAAATATATTGCTAAAATATTTTTCTAATACAACTGCACTTCTTTCATACATATTTTATTCCCCCTATTAATTTTAATTATTCTACTTTTATTTTTTCTTGTGTATATGTATGTTTTTATCTTTCAATTTACATGCTTATTTTACCACGTATTTTATAAATTGACAATAAAATATAGGAAAAATAATATATAAAATATAAGAATAAAAGCAAGCATAACTAACATTGGCGTTATTTAAAACATTTTTAAAATCCCTCATATATTTAGCTCATGCTCAAATTTTTATTGTTCTAAAATTTACACACTATAAAATAACACTATTAAAATTGTCGACATTTTTCTACAAAATTATGAGACAAATTCTTTACGTCCCCAATGTTCCCGTCCCCAATGTTCCCGTCTCCAATGTTCCGTCCCAAATGTTTAATTTCAGCTGGAATTCCTACTACTGTTACATTATCTGGTATGTCTTTTAATACTACTGCATTTGCTCCTATTTTTACATTATCTCCGATTTTTATTGGTCCTAAAACTTTTGCTCCAGACCCTACTATTACGTTATTTCCTAAATCTGGGTGTCTTTTATATTTATCTTTTCCTGTCCCTCCGAAGTGTACTATTATGATAAATCGTACAATCATCCCCTATTGTTGTCGTCTCTCCAATTACAATTCCCATACCATGGTCTATAAATAATCTTTCTCCTATTTTTGCTCCTGGATGTATTTCTATTCCTGTAAAATGTCTCGCTATTTGTGAAATAAGTCTTGCTAAAAATAACATTTTCTTTTTATATAGAAAATATGCAATTCTATGAAAAATTATTGCATGAAATCCTGGATATAAGATTATTGTTTCTATTATACTTTTACAAGCTGGGTCTTTTTCTTTTATATTTTTAGCATCATCATATAATTTTTTTATTGTTTTTATCATATTATCACCTTATTATATAATATGATAAATCCTTGTAATTGCTTTTTTATTTTTTAAACATCCTAATTTTTATATCATCTTTGATTAAAGGTATTCTTTTAGTATTCTTCTATTTTTATTACTATTTTTTCTTCATTGCCATACTTTTTTTCTACTTCTAATTTTGTAATTTGAGTGTCATCTTTAAATGCAAATTTGTTCATTGCATCTAATACTATTTTTGCAATATTATCAATATCTGGTTTTTTTGTTGGACTAATTTCATTATTTAACATTGGTTCAATATCTGACTTTTTTGTACTTTTTGGTATATCAAAATATGCTATAATACTTACTTTTACTCTTTGTTCTATTTGCTTAAATCTTGGATATTTTAATAAAAAATATTGTTCAATTAGGCATTCATAATCTTTAGTTTTTGTTGGTGTATATACAATTCCTGTATATGAGTTTACTCTTGGTCTTCCTTTTCCTGTAATTTTTTCTGGTACTTCAAATTCATATGTCATTTTTACTTCATTCCTTTTTATTATGTTTCAGATTTATTACTTAATTATTTATACTTTATATCATATTTTTATATTTTTTCATAGTATTAAGGCTTATTTTTTCATTCTAATATTTATAGTACTATCATTTTTTTATTTTTTGTGAATATAATGCTAACATATAAAATATGCTAAATTCAATTTTACTTAAAAATTTTATTTTTTTAGATTTATTCTTATGGAGGTATATATGAAAAAAATTTTATTTAAAGGTGTTGCTTCTGCAGTTCCTACTCCTTTTGATGAAAATGGTGTAAATGTAAAAGTCTTTACTGACTTTTTAAAATTTCAAATAGAAAATAATATTGATGCTATTGTAGTTTGTGGTACAACTGGTGAAAGTTCTACCATGACTGAACTTGAAAAAATTACTGCTATTAAATGTGCTGTAGAAACTTCTAATGGTAAAGTTCCTGTAATTGCTGGTACTGGTTCAAATAATACCAAACAAGCAATTCATATGTCCAAAGTTGCTCAAAAGCTAGGTGTAGATGCTGTTCTATTAGTTACTCCATATTATAATAAGACTACTCAATTAGGTCTTATTACTCATTATACAGCGATTGCAGAAAGTATTGATATTCCTATAATTATATATAATGTGCCTTCTAGGACTGGTATTAATATTTCTCCCGAAACTTGTTTAGAACTTTCAAAAATAGATAATATCGTCGCAATTAAAGAAGCTAGTGGAAATATTTCTCAAGTGGCTGATATTGCTCATCTTTGTGGAAATGATTTAACAATTTATTCTGGGAATGATGATCAAGTTATTCCTATTTGTTCTTTAGGTGGTGTAGGGGTTATTTCTGTATTGTCCAATATAAAACCTAAATTAGTTCATGATATGGTATTGGATTTTCTTAATGGTAATATTGAAAAAAGTAAAAATACACAATTATCAGTTCTTCCCCTTGTGCATAATCTTTTTTCTGAGGTCAATCCTATACCAGTAAAATCTGCATTGAATTTATTAGGTTTTAATTTTGGTGTTCCTAGATTACCTTTAATTGAATTAGGTGATATAAATAAGATAAAATTATTAGAAGTATTAACACAAATATAATTTTTAATTAATCTTTTAAATTTAAAAAAATTATATATTTTCATTTAAACATTTTTTCAAATTTATATAAAAGTTGATATTACCTATATTGTATATATTGACATTTTTTAACAGATTTATATAAAAATACTGTTAAGGACTTCACCGAGTCAGATATAAAAAAGCCACCCACGACGGAAGATATTGAACGTATAAGCAAAATCTTCCTCAAAAGAATCTAAATCAATCCCCCAAAGAATTCAAATGTTCGAATTCTTTGGGGGTATTTCTATTCTAA
>FR884519.1:32934-38514 GCA_000435535.1 Clostridium sp. CAG:575
TATTCTAAATACTTTTTCAAAAACTTGCCTGTGTAACTCTGTTCATTCTTGCAAATTTGTTCTGGTGTGCCAACAGCAACAATCTGTCCTCCACCTTCTCCACCTTCTGGTCCTAAATCAATAATATAATCACATGTTTTTATTAAATCCAAATTATGTTCAATAACAATTATTGTATTTCCTGTATCTACTAATCTTTGTAATATATCAACTAGTTTGTGTACATCTGCAATATGAAGTCCTGTTGTTGGTTCATCTAAAATATATAATGTTTTTCCAGTTGCTTTTTTAGAAAGCTCTGTTGCAAGTTTAACTCTTTGTGCTTCTCCTCCTGATAATGTTGTTGATGGTTGTCCTAGTTTGATATATCCTAGTCCCACATCATATAATGTTTGAATTTTTTGTTTTATTTTTGGTATTTTGTCAAAAAATTCTAATGCTTCTTCTACTGTCATATCAAGTACATCAGCAATATTTTTGCCTTTATATTTTACTTCTAATGTTTCTCTATTATATCTTTTTCCTTTACATACCTCACAAGGTACATAAACATCTGGTAAGAAGTGCATTTCTATTTTATGAACTCCATCACCATTACAGCTTTCACATCTTCCTCCTGCCACATTGAAGCTAAATCTTCCTTTTTCAAATCCACGTAATTTTGCTTCATTTGTTCCTGCAAATATGTCTCTAATTAAGTCAAATACTCCTGTATATGTGGCTGGGTTTGAACGTGGTGTTCTTCCTATTGGTGATTGGTCTATATTTATTATTTTGTCTATATTTTCTAGTCCTTTCACTTCTTTACATTTTCCAGGTTTTTCTGATGTTCCATTTAACTCTTTTGCTACTGTTTTATATAAAACTTCATTTACAAGTGTTGATTTTCCTGAGCCTGATACTCCTGTTACACAATTAAATACTCCTAATGGAAATTTCACACTTATATTTTTCAAATTGTTTTCTGTTGCATTCTTTACTTCTATTACTTTTGATTTTACTGCTTTTCTTCTTTTCTTTGGAACTTCTATTTTTTTTCTACCGCTTAGATACTGTCCTGTAACAGAATCTTTTACTAATTTAACTTCTTCGGCTGTTCCTTGTGCCATAACATTTCCACCATGTACACCTGCACCTGGACCAATATCTATAATTTGATCTGCAGCATACATTGTATCTTCATCATGTTCTACAACAATAAGCGTATTTCCTAAATCTCTTAGTTTTTTTAGTGTTGCAATCAATTTATCATTGTCTCTTTGATGAAGTCCAATACTTGGTTCATCTAAAATATACATAACCCCTGTAAGTCCTGAACCAATTTGTGTTGCTAAACGTATACGTTGTGCTTCCCCTCCTGATAAAGTTCCAGCACTTCTTGATAATGTTAAATATTCAAGACCTACATCTATTAAAAATTGAAGTCTTGTGTTAATTTCTTTTAAAATCATGTCTGCTATCATTGCTTCTTTTTGAGTTAATTTTAATGTACTCAAAAATTCTTTTAATGCTTTTATTGACATTTCTGTTATTTCATTTATATTTTTTCCATTGATTTTAATACACAAAATTTCTTTCTTTAAACGCGCTCCATTACATGTATAACAATGAGAATTTGTCATATACATTTCGTAAAAAGCTCTCATTCCTTGTGATTGTGTTTCACTATGACGTCTATCTAGTGTAGGTAACACCCCTTCAAATGGTGCTGTAAATTTTCTTACACCAGCTGCTGATGAATATTCAAAATCAATTTTTTCATCACCTGTACCATATAAAATTTTTTCCATAAACCATCTTGGTAATTTTTTAATTGGAACACCTTTTATTTCTACATCATAATGTTTTGCTATACTTTCAAAATACATTTTAGCCATTGTGTCGCCCTTTTTCATAGTACTTGCTCCAAAGGCTTTTATTCCATCATATAATGTCTTACCTTTATCAGGAACTATTAAATCTTCGTCCATTTTCATCAAATACCCAATACCCATACATGTTGGACAAGCACCATATGGATTATTAAAAGAAAACATTCTTGGTGTTATTTCTGGGAAGCTAAAACCACAGTCTGGGCATGCATAGTTTGAGCTATATAAAATCATTTTATTTTCTTCACTTGTAATTACATTTACAAGCACTAAGTTTTCTGCATTTTTTAATGCTGTTTCTACAGATTCTGTAAGTCTGCTTCTTATTTCTGCTTTGACAACTAATCTATCTACAATTAATTCTATTTCATGCTTTTTATTTTTATCTAATTTTATTTCATCTGATAAATCGTAAATTTCCCCATCAATTCTAGCTCTTACAAATCCATCTTTTTGATATCCTTCTAATTGTTTTACAAATTCGCCTTTTCTACTTCTTACAACAGGTGCTAATATTTGTATTTTTGTGCCTTCTTCTAAATCCATAATATTATCAACTATTTGGTCTATTGATTGTTTTTCAATTTTTTTACCACAATTAGGACAATATGGAACTCCTATATTGGCATATAATAAACGTATGTAATCATATATTTCTGTAACTGTTCCAACAGTTGAACGTGGATTTTTTGAAGTTGTTTTTTGGTCTATTGATATTGCAGGAGATAGTCCTTCTATTGATTCAACGTCTGGTTTTTCCATTATTCCTAAAAATTGTCTCGCATATGATGACAAGCTTTCTACATATCTTCTTTGACCTTCTGCATATAATGTGTCAAATGCTAAAGAAGATTTTCCTGACCCTGATAATCCTGTTACTACAATCATTTTATCTCTTGGTATTTCTAAATTGATGTTTTTTAAATTATGTTCTTTTGCGCCTTTTATAATTATCTTATCATTCATTTTTAACACTCCTATTATCTGTCCCACAGGGACACATCTTCTTTCACATTATACTATATTCGATTCTTAAAAACAAGAGTTTGGTAATTATTTCTTCTTCCACACAATACTTCCTCTATATTGTAATTTTGCAAAAGCATTATCTTTTGCAATAGAAAATAAACAAAATAATGTCTCTGTAATAATCTTTTTACTTTCTTCATCTATATTTTTATAAGTTTTTAAAATAGTTTTTGCGTTAACAAACCAGTTCTCACTTAATTCATGCATTCTATGTGCATTTGTATTATTTAGTATAGCAAAAATAGTATCAATAAACTGTTCTCTTTGTTCTGGACTAACCTTACTTAACCACCCTCTAATTGTTTCATTTACAAATTCACTTCCGTCTGTAATTTCATCTACTCTAACAAATTCATTGCCTAATACCTGCCAACTATATAAATCGTGTTGCATAATTCCAGTTTGTACACTTTCTAAAACTGTATATTTTTCTTCATGATTTAATAATCTTCCAAATACTGATGATTGAGGAATAAATGTATGTACTTTTTTAATCATGTTTTTGTACTCATCTAATTTAATAATTTCATCACTAAAACCTGGTCCATCATTATTATAAACATTTATAATTCTATTTTTAACACTGTCATTTGAAAATACTGCTGCATATACAGCTAAGTTTCCGCCTTTTGAATGTCCTCCAACTCTTAATTTTATATTAGGATATTCTTTAGCAATTTCTTCTAAGTATTTTACAGAATCTAATTGTGATGCAACATGACTTTTAAAACTCATGTTGAAATCTTCTTTCCATCCAACTATTGTATTATCTGTTCCTCTATAAGATACATATATAGTATCATCTGGCATCAATACAGTAATTGCCGAAAATTGTTTTTCCTCTTCTTCATCTATTTTATTTATATATTTTACAGCAATCATATTTTTAAATCTTTCTGCTTTTTCGAGTGCTGGTAACAAATTAACATCATCTTTCCATAAAATATCTTCTGGTTTAATATTTGCTTTTTTATATCTTTTGGCTAATTCCTCAATACTAACATTTTCATTTTCTTTTATTAATTCATCAAATGGAAGATATGAAAATCTTGCTAATATTAAATTATCAATTTCATTAAATTCATCTTGTTCTAACGTTAAGTCTCCTCTCCATTGTAAATAATCAAATATATTTGCCATAATATCATCCTCTCTGTCCCAAAGGGACGGTTCTTGTGGGACATTTTTGTCCCACAGGGACACATCTTTTTTTGACATTATACTACATTTGATTTTTAAAAACTAGAGTTTTGAAATTATTTTTTCCCACTCTAAATCATTTTTTCCAAAATGTCCATAATTAGTTGTTTTTGAAAATATTGGCTTGTCTAATTTCAAGTATTTAATAATGCCTTGCGGTGTTAAGTCAAATTTATTTTTTATAATTTCTACAATTTTTTCTTCACTAATTCTTCCTGTTCCAAATGTATTTACAAAAATTGATATTGGTTCTTTAATTCCAATTCCATAAGATAACTGTATTTCACATTTTTCTGCTAATTCATTTGCTACTATGTTTTTTGCAATATGCCTTGACATATATGCTGCTGAACGGTCTACTTTTGTTCCATCTTTGCCTGAAAATGCTCCTCCACCATGTCTGCTATATCCGCCATAAGTATCCATTATTATTTTTCTTCCTGTAAGACCCGTATCTCCTAATGGTCCTCCAATTATAAAACTTCCTGTTGGATTTATATATATTTTTGTATTTTTATCTATTTTATCTTCTGGAATTATTCTATTTATAACTTTTTCTTTTATATCCTCTTTTAATTTTATTAAATCCGTTCCCTTTCTGTATTGTGTTGATATCAATATTGTATCTATTCTTTTTGGAATATTATTTTCATATTCGATTGTTACTTGTGTTTTTCCATCTGGTCTTAAGTATGGTAGTTCATTATTTTTTCGTACTTCTGTCAATTTTTTAGAAAGTTTATGTGCAATTTCAATAGGATATGGCATATAGTTTTCTGTTTCTTTACATGCGTAGCCAAACATTATTCCTTGGTCTCCAGCCCCACCAATATCTACACCTTTTGATATATCTGGGCTTTGTTTTGTTATATTTATATAAACTTTGCAAGTTCTATAATCAATATCCGTTTCGGAATTATCATATCCTACTTCTTTGATTGTTTGTCTTGCAATTTGTTCTATTTCGTTTGTTTTTATATTTGTTTTAGATGTTATTTGACCTGCTATTATTATTTCATCTTTAGCTGCAAATACTTCAACTGCTACTTTGGATTTATTGTCTTCTTGTATATATCTGTCTAATATTTTGTCAGCTATTGTATCACATAATTTGTCTGGATGTCCTTCTGTTACGCTTTCTGATGTAAAATAGTATTTTTCCATTTTCTAAATCTCTTTCCTACTTGTTATTTTTAAGTTTTTATTTATTATTTTGTACATTTATCAATAAATTAATCCTATTTAAATGAATTTAGCCATGCAATGTCTAAATTACATGACTAAATATTAACATATACTTTTATTTTTTTAATCTTTTTCAATTTCTAATATTTCCTCTTTAGTCAATTTCGTAATTTTCATTATTATTTCAATTTGTATATTTTCTTTTAGCATTTCTTTAGCTATTTCCTTACTTTTTTCTTTAGCTCCGTAATTCTATGCCTTCTTCACGAACTTTTCCTTCTGTTACTTTTCTATT
>FR884520.1 GCA_000435535.1 Clostridium sp. CAG:575
GTAACCTTTTAAAAACCTAAATATATGTATATAGGGAAGAGATATAAATGGATAAATTTATGAAAATAGCAAAAGAAAATGCAGAAAATGGAATAGCAAATAAAGAAGGAGGACCATTTGGTGCAGTAATTGTAGATAAAAGTGGAAATATAATTTCTAATGGAAATAATAAGGTTTTAAAAAATAACGACCCAACAGCGCATGCAGAAATAGTTGCAATAAGGGAAGCGTGTAAAAAATTAAATACATATGATTTATCTGAATATATTTTATATACTTCGTGTGAACCTTGTCCAATGTGTTTATCTGCAATTATTTGGGCTAATATAAAAGAAGTTTATTATGGTTGCACAAAAGAAGATGCTGGAAGCATAGGTTTTAGAGATGATATTATATATGATTATTTAAAAGGAAAAAATGAGAATTTAATAAATATGAAAAAATTAGATAGGGAGGAATGTATAAAAACATTTGAGAAATATAAAAATAATAATGGGACAATATATTAGAATTTTTATATTTTTAAATAGTAAAAAGGAGTAAGTTATTTACTCCTTTTGGTGCACCAGGAGGGATTCGAACCCCCGACCTTCCGGTTCGTAGCCGAACACTCTATCCAACTAAGCTACTGGTGCATATATTATATTATAATTGGATTTTTAAGAATATTCAAGAGAATTTACAAAATTTATAAAAATTTTTCTAAAAATTATTGCAAAATCAAAAAAAATATGCTATTATTAATAAGCATTTGAATAGAATGCAATTTAATCGAGGTGTAGCGCAGTTGGTAGCGCGCGTGGTTTGGGACCATGAGGTCGCAGGTTCGATCCCTGTCACCTCGACCATTAATTGTAATAAACTACTCAAAAATGGGTAGTTTATTTTTTTGCCTAAAAATAGCCACTTTCAGCTATGTATCAGTTTTTGGAACTCTTTTTTATTTAAAGTCAAACTATCTGAAATTATCCCAAAATATCTAAAAATATTTCACAGTTGCATTATAATTGCATTATAATTTTGCTGATTTTAATTTTTATTGCATTATAATTACATTAAAAAAATATCAAGTTTTTACTAATTTTAATACTATTACAGAAAAATATAATATTTAACTAAAATAATTATAATTCTATAAAAAATATATTATATTTGCAGTTATATATATATTATGTTGATAAATGCAAAAAAATAGTATATAATAAGTAAAAATTGAATACGTAAGATAAAAATATATAGATATAGGGGGATGTATTCAATGTCAGATAATAAGCAAAATGAAGACAAGAAAATAAAAGTTCAATCATATAAAAAATTAATAAATTTTTATAAAATTATTTTTGAACCAAGCTTTATAGATGAAACTAAATCTAAAGCTACAATTTTATATGAATGCTTTACAAATATATTTAAAGGTACAAATATTTTTCCTAATGAAGATATAACATTTGAAAAAATATCTTTAGACAAAAATCATATTTTCGCTAGCATTTGTAAAACTAGTGATCTAGACGTATTAACTGAAATAAAAAGCAAAGGAATTGAAATAGAAGATAAATCAGAATATGTTCTTGAAAGTTATACATATTTTTATCTTGATTTTAATAATATGGGAGCTTCTATTATTAAAACTCAAAAAATTCCATCATCAGATACATATATAAAATCATTGATTGGAAATAATTCATATATACATATTAGCCTTGAGCCTTTTAAAAAAAATGAGCAAGAAATTAAAGATATGATTATAAATAAAATTTCAATTTCTTTTTTTGATAACTCTCAAGATTTTATTGAACTCAAAAATATCAATAAAGAAGATTGTGAGATTTCTGATTTTAAAATTGAGGCAAAACTAAAAAAAGTAAGCAAAGGATTTGCCTCAGAATTAATTAGTAAATTTAAAAATCGTAAAGAAATAAAAAAACTTTCCGCATCATCTGATACGGAAGAAGTTGATTTAATAAGAAATATTTTTACTAAACAAGTCAGTATAGAACTTAATAAAGACTATAAAAATGATATCTCACAAATTGAAGAAACTTTAAAAAACGAATTATTCAAAATTATAAATACATAATTTATAAATATAATATGCAGATAAAAGTGTTTCTTCAAGACCAATTAAGAATACAAATACAATGTACACGTTAGATATTTTTAATAACCACATTAATATATCAATAGTTAGAATAATTAAACC
>FR884521.1 GCA_000435535.1 Clostridium sp. CAG:575
TAACAAAAAAATTTATTTATATTAATTTTGTATTAATTATTACTATAGTTAGCTGTTCTTTTCTCTTCATTTCAAAATCCTTCGATTTAACTTCTTTTTTATTTTGGAACCAAAATTCTACTATACAAAGCGAAAATAAAAAAGATTATATAAAATGGGTAGATTTTAAAGTTACTTCAGATGTAATGGAAAAAGTTGCTAAATTAGATATATCTTCTCACAATTCAGATTCTTCTATCAAGTATAATTGGATTGAAATGTTAGCTTATTTAGCTTGTAAAAATGGTGGCAATTTTAAGCAATTTAAGCAAAATGATTTAGATAAATTAACACAAGATTTAAATTCTGGTAAATTAATGAGTGATATAACAAAAAATATGAAATATTATCCTTATTATTATGAAAGTTATTCTGCTATTTTAAGTGGGTTTATTGGAAACTTTTCTGTAGAAGTTTCTAGTGAAAATGGTACTACTTATTTTGAAAATAAGTATGGAATCAAGGCTTTTCTTCCTATAGCTAAAAATTATGATTTCAGCCATTATGATGATTTTGGAGCTTCTAGGTCATATGGTTTTAAAAGAACACATTTAGGTAATGATTTAATGGGCTCAATTGGCACTCCTATTATTGCTGTAGAATCTGGTACTATCGAACATTTAGGTTGGAATCAATATGGTGGCTGGCGTGTTGGTATTCGTAGTTTTGATGGCAAAAGATATTATTACTATGCTCATTTGCGAAAAAATCATCCTTTTGCTTCTGGTTTATCTGAAGGTTCTGTAGTTACTGCCGGTGATGTTATTGGCTATTTGGGAATGACAGGTTATAGTACTAAAGAAAATGTAAATAATATTAATGTTCCTCACCTTCATTTTGGTATGCAGCTTATTTTTGATGAATCACAAGTAGATAGTAATAATGAAATTTGGATTGATGTTTATCAAATTATTGAGTTTTTAAAGAAAAATCGTTCAGAAGTGTTTATGAATAATTCTAATACTAAAGATTATGTTAGAAAATTCAATTTAAAAGAAAATTATTAAAATAAATAGCATAAACTTTCTAAAATTTTGTTTATTAGAAAGTTTATACTATTTATTTTTTACCTAAGGTTACATCTATACTTCTATTTATTTTTCCTCTTGATATTTGTAAATTAACTATATCTCCAACTTTTTTTGTATAAATATACTCTCTTAAATCATTCATTGTGCTTAGTTTTTTTGAATCGATTTCTGTTATTATATCTCCTTGCTTTAAGCCCGCACTTTCTGCCGGTCCGTTTTTTGTTATTTCGGCTATATATATTCCTTCACTAAAATTTATATTTGAATTCAGATATGGTATTACGTCTTTATCATATGCATATATCCCTATAGTTGTCTGTTCAAAACTTCCTGTATTTTTAAAACTTTCTATTACTCCTTTTACTACATTTATTGGAATAGCAAAGCCAATTCCTTCTGCTGAAGAAATTTTTACTGTATTTATCCCTATAACTTCCCCATTGGGATAAATTAATGGACCTCCACTATTTCCTGGATTTATTGTTGCATCTGTTTGAATTAAATCTGACATATAAGAAATATTATTATTTTCCTCTAGTTTTATACTTCTATTTTTTGCACTAATTATGCCTGAAGTTACTGTTCTCCTAAATTCGAAACCTATTGGGTTTCCTATTGCATATACACTTTCCCCTACTTTTATATTACTAGAATCTCCTAATGTAATATATTTTAGTCCTTTTGCATCTATTTTTGTTATTGATAAATCTAAATCTGTGTCACTCCATACAACTTTTCCGTCATATTTTTTTCCATTTTCCAAGGTAATATAACATGTACTATATTTACTACCTGTAACATGCTCATTGCTTAGAATATACCCACTTTCTGTTACTATTAGTCCTGTTCCTAATCCCAATAAAGTTTCATTATTACTTGAAAAAATTGAAATTCCATTATCTTTTAGTTTTGAAATTCCAACAACACTTTCCATTGTATTTTCTAAAACATCTGCTACAGTTTTACTGTTTTCAATTGTGTTTTCCACAGTTTGTTCGTTTATTGTGGATTGTACTTTTTTGGTTTCATAATTTGAGTTATTTATTTCAATTTTTTGATATGTATCATATAAATAAATTAATGTGATTATTATTATTGTACAAATTATAATTATTGCTATATTTCTTTTTATTTTGCTTTGTTTTTTTACTCTTTTAGATTTCATAATTAATCTCTCTCCTTCTCTCCTTAAGGCTCTAATCTTGTTCGAAAAAATTTAATTTATAATTATTTTTAGACATTTTCCTTTGTTCACTATTTATAAATTTTATATTTAATGTTTTTATATTC
>FR884522.1:0-2442 GCA_000435535.1 Clostridium sp. CAG:575
AATATAAAGTAATAAAAAGATTAATAATAAAAATAATAAAAAATAAATTGATTAGGTTTAAAATAATATCACCACCTTACAATTTTTCATATCATACAACATTTTTTTGGAATTGTCTATACTTTTTTGAAAAATTATGTTAAAATAATTATGTAATTAGTATTTTGAATAACTTATACTAAATTATAAATAATTAAAATGAATAAAAAGGAGGAAAAAATGGAAATAAATAAAGATACAACAATTGGTGAAATTTTAGAAATGGCTCCAGAAAAAGCAGAAATTTTATTAGAAATAGGAATGCATTGTTTAGGTTGTCCTGCATCACAAATGGAAACTCTTGAAGAAGCTTGTGGAGTGCATGGAATAGATGTTGAAGAAGTAATAGAAAAGTTAAAAGCATAGCATTTTAGTTGATACATTTGTCAAAAAAAGTAGAATTTAAGAAAAAAATATAAAAAAGTAAAAAAAATTTGATAAATGTATTGACATATAAAAAAAAATAGTGTAATATATAGAGGCGTTCTAAGTTAACACTAGAATGATTTGGGCTATTAGCTCAGGTGGTAGAGCACTTGACTTTTAATCAAGTTGTCCCGCGTTCGAGTCGCGGATAGCTCACCAAAAGAACTAAATAATGAAAAGTTATTTAGTTCTTTATATATATGGCCCCTTGGTCAAGCGGTTAAGACATCGCCCTTTCACGGCGGAGACATGGGTTCGATTCCCGTAGGGGTCACCAAGAATGCCACTTTAGCTCAGTTGGCCAGAGCACCGCACTTGTAATGCGGGGGTCCTCAGTTCGAATCTGAGAAGTGGCTCCATTAATAAAGGTCAGTAGTTTTGAGGATACTCTTAATTATTGGCTTTTTTTATGCCATAAAATATATAATAGGAGGAAATCTTATGCAAAAAGTTGTAATTGTAACTGGAGCATCAAGAGGAATTGGAAGAAATATTGCTAAAGAATTATCAATAAAAGGATATCAAGTAATTGCAAATTATAATAAATCAGAAAAAAAGATACTTGATTTAAAACAAGAGCTTTTAGATAAAAACATAAATATAGATATCTTTAAAGCAGATGTTTCTAAAAGGGAAGAAGTACAAAAATTAGTAGATTACGTAATTAAAAAATACAAAAAAATAGACATTTTAATAAATAATGCTGGAATATCACAAATAAAAGAATTTACACAATTAACAGATGAAGATTGGAATAAAATGATAAACACTAATCTAAATTCAGTGTTTTATATGACACAAGAAGTATGCAAAAATATGATACAAAACAAGAATGGTTGCATAATAAATATATCATCTATTTGGGGAATAACAGGAGCATCATGCGAGGTTCATTATAGTGTTAGCAAAGCAGGGGTAGATGCTATGACAAAAGCATTAGCTAAAGAATTAGGACCATCAAATATAAGAGTAAACTCTATTGCTCCAGGAATTATTGATACAGATATGAATAAGAAACTATCAAAAGAAGATTTAAAAGAAATTAAAGAAGAAATACCATTAGAAAAAATAGGAAAAACAATAGATATAGAAAAATGTATAGAATGGCTTATAGAAGACAATTATACTACTGGACAAATTATTTCAATAAATGGTGGATGGATAATATAAAAAAAGCATATAATTTATATATAGAACAAGATGTTCAAAAATATAGATTATATGCTTTCTTATTTTATACACACTTCAAATTAATTACTTTGTGTTAATTTTCTTTTATAATTTCCTGAAATTAATTTTGGAAAATAAGTTATTATTTTATAAACAGCTAAACGAATCTTTTTACTCCATAAATAACTTTTTCTAAGTTTTCTAGCACTACCCAAAGAAACAGGAGCATCTTCAATTACCATTAATTCAGTAGGAGTTTTTTCAAGTTCAAATATATAATTTTGACCATCATTATTATCCCATTCGTTTTTATTATTTCTAAAGCAGAAATTAAATGTTTCTTGACCATTTAAAGTCAATTCTGCCTGAAATCCTAGTTCTGTTTTTTCCATTTTTATATCATTAATTGAATCCCAATTAATACCAAAACCATAATGAATAAAAACTTCTTCAGAATTATCCTGAAAAAATTTTCCTGTATAAGATATTTTTACATTACTATTTTCTATTAATTTATCTGTATTAAAAAATATATTTTTAACTAATTCCATTTCTAAAATCTCTCCTCATTTATCTTTTGCTACAAGTATTATAATATTAAATTAAATATTGTTCAAGTAGTTTTAATAAAAAAATTAGAAAAATTTATGTTTTTGAGTCAAATTTAAAAGAATTTTTGATAAAAAGATAATAAATAGAAAAAAACGAAAATAAACATTACTTAGGAATAATAATATTGTAAAAAAAATAATAATATGTTAGTATTAAATTAGGAAAAAGGAGGGACAAAATGGACAAAAAAAGAAA
>FR884522.1:2480-4130 GCA_000435535.1 Clostridium sp. CAG:575
AAAAAGAAAAAAAATAGAAAAAAAACAACAAAAAATAAATGTACTTATAATAATTGGAATAACTTTTTTTATCATATCAATTTTTTCCACAATTTTTGCATTAATAAATATTAATAATAGTAATATTATTAGTGGAGTAAAAATAGAAAATATAGATATGTCAGGTTTAACTGCAGAAGAGGCCAGGAGCAAACTTGAATTAATATATAAAGAAAAGCAAGAAAAAGATATAATGTTAAAATATGAAGAATACGAAACAAACATAAATAGTGAATTATTAGATATAAATTATAACATAGAAGAAGCTGTAAGAGAAGCAATTTCATTTGGAAAAGAAAAAAATATATTTGCAAACAATTATGATATTTTATTTGCATTATTTGGATTTAAAAATATCAAAGTAAATATGGAAATAAATGAAGAAGAAACAAAAAAAACGATAGAGGACATTGGAACAAAATTACCTGGAGCCGTAATTGAACCAGAATATATCATTGAAAATGATAATTTAATTATAACAAAAGGAAAAGAAGGAATAACTGTTAATGAAGAACAATTATTAAAGCTAATAAAAAATAAATTAGAAGATATAACAGATAATGAAAACTATATCGAAATACCAGTTATAAATAAAAAACCACAAGAAATAAATATAGAAAAAATATATGAAGAAGTGCACAAAGAAGTACAAGATGCATATTACACAAAAGATCCATTTGTATTATATCCAGAAGTAACAGGAATTAATTTTGACATTGAGGAAGCTAAAAAAATATTACAGGAAGATAAAGAAGAATACACAATAAAATTAACAATAACAAATCCTAAAGTTACAATGTCCAAGATAGGGTCAGAGGCATTTCCAGAAAAGTTATCAGAATTTAGTACAAGATATGACGCAACAAATATAGACAGAACAACAAACTTAGAGTTAGCTTGTAAAAAATTAAATGACAAAGTTGTTTTACCAGGAGAGACTTTTTCATATAATAATACACTAGGAGAAAGAACTGCAGCAACAGGATATAAAAATGCAAAAGTATATATGGCTGGAGAAGTTGTTGATGGTATAGGAGGAGGAATTTGCCAAATTTCATCAACACTGTATAATGCAGTTTTACAATCAAATATGGAAATAGTAGAAAGAAGAAACCATCAATTTGTAACATCATATGTACCAGCTGGAAGAGATGCAACAGTGGCATATGGTTCGATAGATTTTAAATTTAAGAATACAAGAAAATATGCTATAAAAATAAAAGCAACTGTTTCAGATGGAATTGCAACAATTTCTATTTATGGAATTAAAGAAAACGATGAGTATACAGTATCTTTTAGTACTAGAACAATTTCAACTATACCTTATACCGTAAAATATGTTGATGATAGTACTCTTACAGCAGGAACTGAAAAAGTAAAACAGAGTGGTGCAAATGGTCTAATAACAGAAACATATATTATAAAAAGTTTAAATGGAAAAGTTGTTTCAAAAGAATTACTTTCAAAAGATACATATAGTGCAATGCAAAGAATTATATTAAGAGGAACTAAAAATACATAAAAGTTGTGTTGAATAAAAATAAAATACGAGATTCAAAAAAATTTCATATTTTATTTTTTAGATTAATTAAGAATTTTATAAGATTGTAT
>FR884523.1:0-7228 GCA_000435535.1 Clostridium sp. CAG:575
TAAAATAGAAAAAAATAAAATAAATAATTTTTTAGAAGAAAAAAATTATGAAAAAATATATTTTGAATTAGAAAATTTACAAAAAGAAATAAATAATGTAAAATTAAAATTACATTCTTTAGATTTAGATAAAAAAAATATAGAGCCAAAATTAGAAAATTTATCAAAAATAGAAGAAGATTTGGTTAACAATAATAACAAAATGTTAACTTTGCAAAAATTAAATATGAGTATTAATTTAGCAAAAGAAGTTTTAAATGATTCATATAATAAAATGAGAAATTCAGTAACCCCTAAGTTTACGGAGAATTTATCTTATACTATTTCTAAAATAACAAATAGTAAATATAAAAAAGTTATGTTTAATGAGACAGAAGGTTTAATTGTTGAATTAGAAAATGGTGATTATATTCCAGTAAATAGATTCAGCGTTGGAACTATAGATCAATTATATTTATCTTTAAGACTATCTATGATTGATGAATTGTCAAATGAAAAAGTACCAATTTTATTAGATGAGGCTTTTGCATTTTATGATGATAATAGATTGGAAAATATTTTATTGTATTTAAATAATGAATTTAAGGATAGACAAATTATTATTTTTTCTTGTACTAATAGAGAAAAAAATATTTTAGAAAAAGGAAATGTTAAATTTAATTTTATTAACTTGTAAATGTTATGGAATTGTAGTATAATACTAAAAGTAAATTATTTTAAAGGAGAAATTTTATGTTTGAAAAATTAGAAGCAGTAGAAAAAAGATATGAAGAATTAACAAAAATGATTAGTGACCCAGAAGTAATATCAAATCAATCAGAATGGCAAAAATTGATGAAAGAGCATGCTAGCATAGAAGATATAGTTTTAAAATTTAGAGAATATAAAAAAGCAAAAGAAGCAATGGAAGAAGCCAAGGAAATGATGGAGGATAAAGAACTTAAAGAATTGGCTGAAATGGAATATTATGACAATAAAGAAAAATTACCAAAAATAGAGGAAGAACTAAAAATATTATTAATTCCAAAGGATCCAGATGATGATAAAAATATTATATGTGAAATTAGAGCAGGAGCAGGAGGAGAAGAAGCAGCTTTATTTGCTGGTACATTATTTAGAATGTACACAATGTATGCAGAAAGAAAACACTGGAAAGTAGAAGTTTTAAATGAGAATGAAACAGGTCTTGGCGGATATAAAGAAATTACATTTATGGTTACAGGTAAAGGTGTTTATAGCAGATTGAAATTTGAAAGTGGAGTTCATAGAGTACAAAGAGTTCCAGATACAGAAAGTAGTGGAAGAATCCATACATCAACTGCAACTGTTGCTGTACTTCCAGTAGTAGAAGATGTTGAAATAGAAATAAACCCAGCAGATATAAAAATGGAAGTTTTCCGTTCATCAGGAGCAGGGGGACAACATATCAATAAAACATCATCTGCTGTAAGACTTATACATGAACCATCAGGAATTGTTGTTGAATGTCAAACAGAAAGATCACAATTCCAAAACAGAGATAATGCAATGAGAATGCTTAGAACAAAACTTTATGAAATTGAAAAACAAAAACAAGATAGTGAAGTTGCAAATGCTAGAAAATCTCAAGTTGGATCTGGAGATAGAAGTGAAAAAATAAGAACTTATAATTATCCTCAAGGTAGAATTACAGACCATAGAATTGGGATGAGTATTTATCAAATGGAAAATTTCTTAAATGGTGATATTGATGAAATGGTTGATAATCTAATTGCAGCAGATAGAGCTGAAAGATTAAAAGGAGAAGAAGAATAGAAATAGGCAAATTAAAATTGAATAAAATTAAACTCTTTAAAATAAAATGTAATAAATTTGTTTTAAGGAGTTTTTTTATGAATGAAATTTTAAAAACAACTTTATTAGGTTTATTTTTTGGTACATTCGGAACAACGATAGGTGGAATATTAGGAGTAGTAATTAAGAAAAATTCAAATAAATTTTTAAGTTTTATATTATCATTTGCTTCAGGATTAATGATGTCAATAATTTGTTTTGATTTAATACCGGAAGCATTAGGAATCAGTAATATATATGAAGTGGTATTCGGAGTATTAATAGGAATACTAACAATGATTTTTTGTGATGTAATAGTTCAAAAAAAATTTAATCAGAAGGAAACAAAGTATAAAAAGAGTAATGACTTATTAAAAACCGGAATAATAGTATCAATTGGGTTAGCCATACACAATTTTCCAGAAGGTTTAGCAATAGGTTCTGGTTTTGAAGCGTCAATGCGTTTGGGACTCAGTTTGGCAATTGCAATATGTTTACATGATATACCAGAAGGAATATCAATGGCAGTGCCAATGAAAAATGGAGGAATGTCAAAAATCAAGGTAATTTTCTATGTAATATTATCAGGAATAACAACAGGTATAGGAGCTTTTTTTGGTGCAATAGTTGGTTCAATTTCAAATGCTGTAATTGCAATTTGTTTAAGTTTTGCGGCTGGTGCAATGCTTTACATTGTGTCTGGAGAATTAATTCCAGAATCTAATAAATTGTATAAAGGGAGAATGTCTGCTGTTGGAAATATGATAGGTTTTATAATTGGAATTTTTGCAACACAACTATAGAAGTATGTTAAAAAAAAGCTATTTTAAATGAATTTTAATGCGAAAAAATGTTTGAAAAAACTTATGAAATATATTGACTTTTTGTATTATAAATTATATAATTTTAATTAATTATTTGAAATAGTGGGAGAGAAAAAATGCAAGATATATTGAAAAATTTAAATGATAAACAATATGAAGCCGTAGTAAATACAGAAGGTCCATGTTTAGTAATAGCAGGAGCGGGAAGTGGAAAAACAAAAGTATTAACTCATAAAATTGCTTATTTAATTGGAGAAAAGAATGCTTTGCCTTGGAATATACTAGCAATTACATTTACAAATAAAGCAGCAAATGAAATGAAAGAAAGAATAACTAATTTAGTAGGAGATGTTGCACAAGATATTTGGATGGGGACATTCCATTCAATTTGTGTTAGAATACTTAGAAAATTTATAGATAGATTAGGATTTGATTCATCATTTATTATTTTTGATACTAGTGATCAAAGAACATTAGTTAAAACATGCATAAAAAATATTGGTTTAGATGATAAAATGTTTACAGATAGAAGTGTTTTATCAGAAATAAGTAATGCGAAAAATGAAATGTTGGAGCCAGAACAATATACAGTAATGGCAAATGGAGATTTTAGAAAAGAAAAAATTGCTTTGGTATATGAAATGTATCAAAAAAGGTTAAGAGAAAATAATGCTATAGATTTTGATGATATTATAAATTATACTATTAAAATTTTAATGGAAAATCCTGATATATTAGAATACTATTCAAATAAATTCCAATATGTTTTAGTAGATGAATATCAAGATACAAATAAAGCACAATTTACATTAGTTACAATGCTTGCTTCAAAGAATGGAAATATAACAGTTGTTGGAGACAATGACCAAGGAATTTATAGTTTCCGTGGTGCTGATATTTCTAACATATTAAATTTTGAAAGAGATTTTCCTGGTACAAAGATTATAAAACTTGAGCAAAATTATCGTTGTACAGGTAATATCTTAAAAGCCGCAAATAGTGTTATAAAGAATAATGAAGTGAAATATAAAAAACAGCTATGGACAGAGAATGAAGTTGGAAATTTGCCAAAGGTATATTCAGCTGATAATGAATACGATGAGGGAACATATATTGCACAGCAAATTGAACATTTAAGAAGAGAAGAATATTATAAATATTCAGATTTTGCAATTTTATACAGAATGAATACTCAATCAAGAGCAATAGAGGAAATACTAAGAAGAGAGAGCATTCCATATAAAATTATAGGTGGTTTAAAATTCTATGAAAGAAAAGAAATTAAAGATATAATTTCATATTTAAGATTAATTCAAAATCCATTTGATAACTTGAGCTTAAAGAGAATAATTAATGAACCTAAAAGGGGAATAGGAAAAACAAGCTTGGATAAGATTGAACAAATGTCAGATGAGATAGGAATATCTATGTATGAAATAATAAAGGATTCAGATCAGTATGGATTAAATAGAGTATTCTTGAATTCTAGGGAATTTGTAAATTGTATTGAAGAATTGAGAGCAAAAAAAGATGATCTTAAATTATCTGAATTAATTAAAGAAACTTTGAAAAAAACAGGATATACAAAAGCACTAGAAAATGAAAATACAATAGAAGCGGAAAATAGAATAGAAAACTTAGATGAATTTTTAACGGTTGCAATTGAGTTTGAAGAGGAATCAGCAGAAAACCATTTAAGTGATTTCTTAGAAGGAATTACATTGTCAAGTGATATTGATAATATGGAAGAAACTGAGGAAACAGTAACTTTAATGACATTACATAGTGCTAAAGGTTTGGAATTCCCGGTTGTATTTTTAGTTGGAATGGAAGAAGGGATTTTTCCTGGTTATAAATCTATTTCAGAACCTCAAGAATTAGAAGAAGAAAGAAGACTTTGTTATGTTGGAATTACAAGAGCAAAAGAAAATTTATATTTAACTTGCAGTAAACAAAGAACTATTTTTGGCTCAACTAGCTGTAATCCTGTTTCAAGATTTTTAAAAGAAATTCCAAGTGATTTATTAGATGGATATGAAGAGGCATTTGGAGATAATAGTAAAGAAACTAGTTCTAATAATTTAATATTTGGAGATTCTAAATATAGTTGGACTTATGGTAGTAAAAATAATGGAAATATCAAAACATATAAAGTTGATACAAAAGAGCCTACTATAGCAGCATCAAGTACTAATACAGGATTTGCATTTAGGAGTGCAGAAAGTTTCTTAAATTCGCTTAATAAGAAGGCAACTGGTACAAATGTTGATTTATCTCAATACCAGGCAGGGGTTAGAATTTTTCATAAAAAATTTGGAGAAGGAACAATTAGTAAAGTAGAGCCAGAGGGAGATGACTTGAAAGTTGACATTCAATTTGATAAAGTTGGTCATAAGCGATTAATGGCAAAATTTGCTAATTTGGAAGTAATTGGATAAGCTAAAAATGTATACTTTACAAAAATTTGTTAAAGCAAGCTTATTATGTAAATACTAGTAACTTTAAAATATTTAAATATTTTTATATCAAATTATTTAAATGATATTAAAAAAGATTTTCTTAATTTATTTTAAGGAAGTCTTTTTTTTGTGATTTTTTGTATAAAACTAAAAAAAGTGAAAATAATAATTAAAGAATATTGCATAGAAAGGAATGATAAAAATGGCAGACTTAAATCAATTAGAATTACAACATCTAAGACACTTAATAGGAGCACATGAAACAGCATATCAAAAATTAAATACTTTTTCTGGTCAAGCTGTTGACCCACAAATAAAACAAATATTTACAAAAGCAGCACAAGATTCTCTAAATACAAAACAAAAATTGATGTCTTTTTTAAATAATTAATTAGGAGGAAATTATAATGGATGAGAAAACAATGGTAAATGATATTTTATCAGGAGTTAAATCAGATTTAACAGCATATCAAACAGCTATTACAGAAGCAGAAAATATGAATTTAAGACAAACTTTACAACAAATAAGAAATAATGATGAAAGTTTTCAATACGAAATGTTCAAGATTGCTCAAACTAAAGGATATTATCAACCTGCACAAAAAGCAACTGTAACAGAAATAAATACGGTAAAAAGTGAATTACAATAAAATTTAGAAAGGAGATGTAAATACATCTTCTTTTTAAGTCTTAATATATTATAAAAGTGATAGTATAAGAGAGATATTAAATAATGAATAATTTTTATGACATAAATATATTAGTGAGGAAAATTAAAAATATAATAAAAAATGGAAGAAAATGTAGTTAAATGGTTACGGAAATTGGAAATATATGTCTTGCAAAAAAAACAAATAAGATGTACAATGTAACAGAAATAATTTATGATAAAGGAGATTATCATGTTAAAAAAATTATGCATACATACTAGAAGGTCAATGAAATTAATAATATTAATATCTGTTGCACTTTTATTGATTGCTGGATGTGTTGCTTGTTTTTATAAAGTAAGTTATAGTGTAACAATTAATGGAGAATTAAAGGGATATACTGATAATAAAAGTAAATTACAAACAAAAATTAATGAATATACGGAAAAAGGTGAAAATGAAAACACTGCGTTTGTTCAAGTTGATAGTTTACCAGAATATAAAATGTGTTTATTAAAAAGAAATGTAAGCTCTAATGATGATGAAATTTTTGATACTATAAAAAATAGTGGTATTACATATTATAGATATTATGCAATTTTAATTAATGATGAAGAAAAAACATATGTATCTAAATTTTCAGAGGCAGAAGATATAGTAAATCAATTAAAAGAAAAACAAAGTTCCAATATGGAACAAATTGCTATTAATGAGAAGTATGAAACTGAATTAAAAGAATTTACAACAGTTGCAGATGCGGTAACAAATTTGTATGAGAAGCCAAAAGCAATTACTGTTGCATCAAATAAGAAAGTAAAAACAACTACATATAATAAAACATCAACAGGGAGTGTCAATGTAGCTTCAAATATGTCTAGTTCAAAGGCAGCATTAGGAATAACACTGACTAGACCAGTTTCTGGAATTATTACATCTAGATTTGGATCACAAAGTAGTATAAGAAGGTCATCACATACGGGACTTGATATTGCAACTTCAACAGGAACACCAGTATTGGCAGCAGCAGCGGGAACTGTAACATTTTCAGGATGGCAAGGTTCATATGGATATTTAATGGTTATTACACATAGTAATGGAGTACAAACTTATTATGGACATTGTAGTGCGTTATATTATCAGGCTGGAGCAACTGTATCACAAGGACAAAAGATAGCAACAGTAGGTTCAACAGGGAATTCAACAGGACCACATTTGCATTTTGAAATTAGAGTAAAAGGTATTGCGTATAATCCACAAAATTATTTATACTAATAATTAGTTAAAAATATAAATTATAACAAGTAATCCACATTTTATTAATAAAGTGTGGATTATTTGTTTGGATATATGTAATTTTATATATTTATAAATTATTTACAAAAGTATTTTATTCCAGTGGAGATAGCATTATTTTTTATTATAATTTTTCCGTGTTCTTGTAGTTTTGCTGCAAAGTTTTTGCTATATTTTTTAAGATTAGAAA
>FR884523.1:7269-15650 GCA_000435535.1 Clostridium sp. CAG:575
TTAAAGGTATTTAAATTACTATTAGATAAATTCAAATTTTGTAATACTAAAAAGTATGTATTATTATAGAAATATAATATACAACTTTTATAAAGATTTTTTATGGAAAAAGAGTTTGTATTATTAATTATATTACAAAAATCACAAAATTCTTCAAAAGTGTTAAAGTTATATATGTAAGAAGAATTAAATGCGTTTTTCTTTTTTACAGTTAAATATTTTTTTTGTTTTGGTGTAGAAGATGATGGATTTATATCGTTTATATATTTGGTAATTGTAAAAACACATGTGTCTTCACTAGTGTAAGAAGCTTCAATTAATAATTTATATCCATCTGTGTTAAAACCGACTTCTTTTTGAGCTTTATTTAATATTTCTAAAAGTAAAGAGTGAGAATCGGGAACGTGTAAAAATAAATTATATATATTTGTAGTTTTATCTGCAAAATCTTCTTGTTTTAATATTATTCTAATTTTGTTTTCTGTTAGTTTTTCAATTTTCATTAAGATACCTCCTGTACTATAATTTTATTATACTACTTTTTATATTATATGGAAAGAAGTAATTTTTGGTAATAAGTATCTAGTATAATTCATTTTGATAATAGGTATTTAGTTTTTGAATTATAATTTTGCGTATTTTGATAAGAGCGCATATAGTGGGCTTTAAGATATTATTATCAATACTACTAGATGCTTTTTTATTGTATAATAAACTAATACAAGAGTTTACTATAAATTTTTTGAATTTACTTGAAAAAAGTGCAAAATCAATATATAATATCACTATCGAAAAAATTGACTAGCCGTAAGAAAGAAGAAATATTGGAGGTAAGAAAATGGCAACAAAAGAAAAAAATTTTTGGATATTATTAGTATTTATATTATCAGGTTTAGTAATAGGGGGACTATTAGGAAAATTAGCAGGAAGTATATCATGGTTATGGTGGCTTTCTTATGAACAAGGATTTGGATTAGAAAGTCCAATAATCTTAGACTTAAATGTATTAAAAATTACATTTGGATTTGCAATAAAAATTAATATTGCAAGTATTATAGGAATGGTATTAGCAATATTTATATATAAAAAAATTTAACTAAAATTGAAAATATAGATAAATATAAAATAAAAAGTGGGACAAATTGAAAAGAAAGGAAGTTTTAATTTGTCATTAAAAATTAAAGAACTGCCAGAGATAGAAAGACCATACGAAAAATTAGAATTATATGGAGAAAAAAGTTTATCTAACGCAGAATTATTAGCAATTATAATTAAATCAGGAACAAAAGATGAGACATCCGTGCAAATAGCACAAAGAATATTATCATTAAATCAAGATCCTCAAATGGGTGAATTGAATTTTTTAAGAGGGATTACTTTAGAACAACTAAAGAAAATTAAAGGAATTGGAAGAGTCAAAGCAATTCAAATAAAAGCAATTTGTGAGCTCGCCATAAGAATGTCAAAAATATCTAACTATCGAAAAATTAGAATTAAATCTACAGAACAATTAGCTAGTTTAGTAATGCAAGATTTAAGGTATGAAAAACAAGAAATTGTTAAATTATTTTTATTGAATAACAAAAATGAAATATTAAAAAATATTGACATTTCTAAAGGAACTAGTGATTTTGCTAATATAAGTATAAAAAGTATTATAGCAGAAGCAATAAAAATAGAAGCACCAAAGATGATATTAGTACACAATCATCCATCAGGTGATGCAACTCCAAGTGATGCTGATATAAAAACAACAGATAAGTTGTATAATGCGGCAGAAATGTTTGGAATAACGTTGTTGGACCATATTGTTATAGGAAATATGTGTTTTAAGAGTGTATTTGTAGAAGTAAAAAGAAGAGCTGCAGAAATGCGTAAGAAGTTAAATCGAAATGATTAAAGGTTTATAGGTAAATCCACATAAAAACCTAAATTAATTAATAAGGATTGAAAAATATGAAATTGTTTAATTTTGGTTCAAAAGATATTGGTATTGATTTAGGTACTGCTAATATTCTAGTTACTTTAAAAGGGAAAGGGATAATTTTAAAAGAACCTTCTGTTGTTGCGATAGATAGAAAGACAGGAAATATTATGGCTACTGGTAATGAAGCAAAAGAAATGTTAGGAAGAACACCAGATCAAATTAAGGCAGTAAGACCTTTAAAAGATGGTGTTATTGCGGATTTTACGGCAACACAATTAATGCTTAAAAATATAATAGAAAAAGTTGAAAAAAGATATAGTATTGGAAGACCAAGAGTGGTTGTTGGTGTACCTTCTGGAATAACCGAAGTAGAAGAAAGGGCGGTAGAAGAGTCTGTTTTACAAGCAGGAGCTAAAGAAGTATATCTTATTGAAGAACCTATGGCGGCTGCAATAGGTGCATCATTAGATGTTGCTGAACCAAGTGGAAATATTATTGTAGATATTGGAGGAGGAACAACAGAGGTTGCTGTTATATCCTTGGGAGGAATTGTTGTTAGCCATTCTTTAAGAGTCGCTGGTGATGAGCTAGATGAAGATATTGTTAATTATGTAAAAAGGGAAATGAATTTGGCAATAGGAGAAACAAGTGCTGAACAAATAAAAATGCAGTTAGGTTGTGCAATGCCACTTATGACTGAAATGACAATGGAAGTAAAAGGAAGAGATTTAACTGACGGATTACCAAGAAATGAAAAAATTACATCAGCTCAAGTGCAAGAAGCAATACAAGAATCTATTTATAAAATTGTTGATATAGTAAAAGTAACACTAGAAAAAACACCACCAGAGTTAGCGTCAGATATTATGGAAAAAGGAATTGTTTTAGCAGGTGGAGGAGCTTTAATTAAAAATTTGGATAAGTTATTAAGTATTGAAACGGGAATGCCTGTATATATTGCTGATGAACCTTTGGATTGTGTGGTAAGAGGAACAGGAAAGACTCTAGAAGATTTAGAAAGATTAAAAACAGTTTTAATTAATTCTAGAAAAAGAAGATAGATTAAAGGAAGAGAATAGTTATGTATAAAAATAAGAATACAGGAATAATAGGTATTGTTATTACTGCTATAGTCTTAATACTAATAGTTGCATTTTCTAATAGAGATGTAAATACTACTTTCTTTGAGAATTTTGCAAATAAATTGGTTATGCCAGTTCAAAATGGTTTAACTTATTTAAAAAACAAAATTAGTGGAAATAATACTTTTTTTACAGATGTTAGTAATTTAAAAACAGAAAATGCAGAGTTAAAAAAAAGGAATAGTGAGTTAGAACAATCTTTAAGAGAATTAGAAAATATTAAATCAGAAAATGAAACTTTAAAAGAATATTTAAACCTAACGGATAAATATGGTGAATATAAAACCATTCCAGGATATGTTATAAATAAAGATATTAGTAATTATTCTAAAACAATTATTATTAATATAGGTAAAAAAGACGGAGTAGAAAAAGATATGACAGTTATAGCTGACGAAGGATTAGTTGGATATGTTTTATCAGTAACAGATAGTACAGCTAAAGTTAGAACGATAGTTGATACAGCAAGTTCTATTAGTTGTAATATGAGTTCAAATAAAGATAGTATTATTTGTAGAGGAACTTTAGACAGTAATTCTGAATTGAAAGCAATGTATATATCTACAGAAGCTAATGTTGTACAAGGAGATAGTATTGAAACTTCAGGTTTAGGTGGAATTTACCCAAAAGGAATTCATGTTGGTAGTATTAAAAAAATTGTTACAACACAGAATATTACTGATAGATATGCAGTTGTTGAAACCGCAGTCAATTTTGATAAGTTAAATTCAGTATTGGTTATTAATAATAAATAAATGTAGAATTATAATTTTTCTAGCAATAATGTTTTTGTTAAAGTTATACTAAATAAAAACAATATAAAAAAATTAATTGAAGAGGTGAGAGTGTGAAAAAGTTTTTTATTAATATTTGTTTGGTTTTAATTGCATTTGTAATATATTTTTTACAATCTAATTTCTTTAATTGGTTTTCAATAGGAGGGGTTAAACCAAACCTTTTTATCATTTATATTTTATGGATTGGATTATTTGGAAATAAAACGATGGGTGTTATTTATGGTATGATTACAGGAACATTTTTAGACTTGTTGTTTTATGAAAAAGTTGGAACTAATTTAATTGCTTTAACTTTAATAGGAATAATAGCTATTATTTTTAATAAAAATTTTTCTAAAGATAGTAGAATGACAATTATGTCAATGGTATTAGGAAGTACAATTATATTTGAGGTTGTTGCATATATAATTAATTATATAATATACACAAATAGTGTAGAAATATGGAAGTTTATTCAGATTTTAGTAATAGAAATTATATATAATATTATGATAACGATTATAGTGTATCCACTTTTACAGAAATTTGGATATTTTATAGAAAATGAGTACAAAGGAAGTAGAATTTTAACGAGATATTTTTAAAAAGAAGGTGAAAAGTTGGCGCGAAATTTAGATAAAAAAAGTATTAATTTTCGATATAATTTAATGACAATATTTACGTATATAATAGGGATTGTTCTAATAGTCCAACTATTTAATCTTCAAATTATTCATGGTGCGGAATATAGGGAACAATCTAATACAAGATTAACTCGTGAAAGCACATTAAAGGCAGATAGGGGAGACATTTTGGACAGATATGGAAATAGTCTTGTTAGTTCTAGTCAGAAATTTAATTTAGAATTATATAAAAGTAAAATAGATACACAGGCTTTAAATAATTCAATTTTGAAGATTGTGAATGTATTAGAAAAATATAATATTAGCTATGTTGATAATTTCCCGATATCAATAGAACCATTTGAATATAAAATATCAGAAAATAATCTTAGTAGTTGGAAGAAAAACAATAACATAAGTGAAGATAGTGATGCGGAAACTGCATTTTATAAATTTAGGGATAAATATAAAATTGAAAATACAGATTTAACGGAAATTAGAAAAATTATTGCAATAAGATATGCAATTTCTCAAGAGGGATATAGTAGTACTAAATCACTTACAATTGCAAAAGATATTCCAAGAGAAGCAGTTGCAGAATTTAGTGAAAGTGGAGAAGAATATCCAGGTGTAAGCATTTCAGTAGAACCAATAAGAAAATATAATCAAGGAACTTTAGCTTCTCATATTTTAGGGTATGCATCAAAAATAAGTGACCAAGAATATCAATCTCGAAAAGACACATATGACCAAAACGATATAATAGGAAAAAGTGGAATTGAATCTGTTTTTGAAGAATATTTAAAAGGTAAAGATGGTACAAAGCAAATAGATATGTCTGTTGATGGAACAATTACAGCAGAGGTAACACAAAAAGAAGCAGTTTCAGGTTCAAATGTAGTTTTAACAATAGATTCAAAGTTACAGAAAATAACAGAGGATACCTTAGCAGCAAATATAGAAAAGATAAAAACAGGAGGATTTGGTACATCATTTGCAGCAACAGGTGGATCATGTGTAGTTATGAATGTAAAGACTGGAGAAGTATTAGCATTAGCAAGTTATCCAGATTATAATCCACAATCTTTTGTAAATGGAATTAGTACAGAAGAATGGAATAGCTATTCAAATAATAAATCTTATCCATTAATGAATAAAACTATACAAAGTGCATATGAGCCGGGTTCTATTTTTAAAATGGTTACAGCAATGGCTGGTTTAGAGTCAGGAAATATAACATTAACAGAAAGAATAAATGATACAGGTCAATATATAAAGTATGGTTCAACATGGAAATGTTGGTATTATACAGATTATCATAGAGGACATGGATTTTTAAATGTAATAGGAGCAATAGAAAAATCTTGCAATTACTTCTTTTATGAGACAACAGATAGAATGGGAATAGATACACTTGATAAATATGCAAAATATTTTGGATTGGGAAATAAAACAGGAATTGAGTTACCAGGAGAAACTGCCGGAATACTTGCAAGTAAGGAATATGCTGAATCAATTGGCCAACCATGGAGACCAGGAGATGCAATAAATGCTGCTATTGGTCAGGGATATAATAAATTTACACCATTACAGATGGCAAGATATGTTAGTATGGTTGCAAATGGTGGAAATAAATTAGATGTTAGTATCATAAAAACTATTCAAAATGCGGATGGAAGTGAAGCTTCAAAAGATGAAATAAATAAATTTGTTAATCAAAAATTAGGATTGACAGAAGAAGAGGAAGATGATGGAATTACGTTAAATCAGCAATATTTAAATGCAGTAAAAGAAGGAATGAAATCAGTAACTAGTGGAGAATCAGGAACTGCATATGTTAGATTTAAGAATTTTAATATATCAGTTGGAGGAAAAACAGGTTCTGCGGAAGCTGGATATGATGAAAATGGAAATCAATTAGTTAATGCATGGTTTGCAGCTTTTGCACCTTATGAAAATCCAGAAATCGCTGTAGTCGTAATGGTAGAAAATGGAGGACATGGAAATTATACAGCAGAAGCTGTTAGAGATATTATGGCTGAATACTTTGGAATGAACACTCAAAATGTTGTAGAAGATATGAGTGCACAAGCTTATACTGAAACTATTAGATAAAAATATAAAACACTACCGAAAAAAACAAGTAAATGAAAGTAACTTTAAAGTATAAAAAAATTGGAAATTATTATAATTCTTATTAATGTAACTGCTAAAATAGAAAGGTAAAGGTGTTTAAATGAAAAATTGTGTTAGTATAAATTTGAAAACAGATAAAATTGTAATAAAAATTGCTGAAAATGCAGAACAGAAAGAAATAATTCAAGTATTAAGAAAAAAATTGCCTGAATTAAAAAAAATGTATCAAGATGAAAAAACACCAATAAATGTAGTAGGTAAGGTATTAAAAAATAAAGAAATAGATGAAATTCAAGAATTAATCCAAAAAAATATTGATGTAACTGTTGATTTTGATATGCCTAAAACATTAGGCTTATCAAGTATTACAAGAACATTTAAACAAGAAGTTGCAATTTCCGAAACTAAATTTCATAGAGGTTCTTTACGTTCAGGACAAAGACTAGAGACAGAAGGAAGTATTGTTATAATAGGTGATGTGAATTCTGGAGCAGAAGTTATTGCATCTGATAATATTGTTGTGTTAGGAAATTTAAGAGGCCTAGCGCATGCAGGGGCAAAAGGAAATAAAAATGCTATTATTGCAGCAGGAGTGTTGGATGCAGTTCAAATTCGAATTTCTAATGTTGTAAAGGAAATTGATCGTGATGAAGAAATTATGCATAAACAAGCATATGTAAGTATTATAGATGATAAAATAATTATAGAATAAGTTATTATGCAAATAGCAATAGAAATAATATAATATATAATATTTCATCATGAACTTTTTCCTGATATAGGAAAAACAATAAACAAAGAATAATTATATCATCTGAATATAATTTTATTCCTAGAATCTCAAATATAGGGCTGTCTTCATTATTTGAAGAATAACGAGAATTACTAGTATTACTACTAATATTTTTTTTAGTAGTAATACTAGTGTTTTTATTTGCTTGTGGATTTAGTGTACTTTTGTTTTGAATATTATTAATTTTTTGATTTTCATTATTTGCATTTTCTTTATTTTTATTTAAATTGCTAGATTTTCCAAATGAGTCTGTTGTAGAGTGGTTATTGTTGGAATATCTAGAATAGTAATTGTAATAATATGGATATCCCCAATATGGAAATCTAAACATTTTTGGTCTCCTTTCTTTGTTAATTTATTGTATATAGAGTAGTAATATTAATTATTATTATTTTTAGAATTTTCGTTTTTTTTCATTAATTCTGCAATTTTACTTACATTTAATAAGTTCATGTAATTGTCTAATTGACTTTTTTTACTATCTCGTAAATATGGTTTTAGAGAATTTAAAAGATTAGCTCTTGGATCATTTTTAGAATTCATTTTTCCAAAAGCAGAAGACATTTTCATAATTGTATTCATGTCTAAGCCATTTAAATTTAAACCCTCAGTACTTTCAGAATGGGTATTAGAAGAATTTTTTTCATTATAATTTATATTTTCATTATTTGATACCTGATTTGAATTGTTATTATTGGTATCAGAATTAGAATTTTGCCCAGCAAACATTTTTGAAAAATTTTGTATCATTTCTGGTGAAATTTGAGATATTGCATCTGATATATTCCCGTTATCAACCATATTTTTAATATTATTCATTGTGTTTTCATCTATATTCATAGAATTCATTTTATCACCCCTAATATAATATATTAAAATAATTTCTATATATGTAATTTTATATTTATTATATGAAATGATTATACAAATGTTACTAAACAATTAGTTGTTAATCACAGTTTTGGCATTAATAAAATTGTTTTA
>FR884524.1:0-1056 GCA_000435535.1 Clostridium sp. CAG:575
CACTATGTAGCTCTGTTAATCCAAATAATGGCTTAATGTCTGCATATGATACAGAAAAAGATCCTGTTTGGAGAACTAAAGACTATGTTAAAAATTTTATGTCTTTAACTCCTAATAATATTTTAAATTTTAAAGCATTGTATTTAAATCAAGCATATGATAATCACCCACCTGTATTTTATACACTTGTACATTTTTCTAGTATTTTATTTGGTGGTCAATTTAGTAAATACTCTGTTTTTGTTGTTAATATAATTGTTTTCATTTTAAGTTGCTTTGTATTACAGAAAATTTTGAAAATACTAAATAAAGAAAATCTAACTTTTGGAGTATTAATTTTATATGGTCTTTCTATGGGAACAATTTCTATGGTTATTTTCCAAAGAATGTACATGCTTTTAACATTTTTTATATTATTATATTTTTATTTAAGTTTAAAATTATATAAAAATGACTTTAATTTGGATAAAAAATTTAAAATTCAGCTAGGAATTACCACTGTTTTAGGATTTTTAACGCAATATTTCTTTGCTGTTTATGCTTTCTTTATATTCGCAATTATGATAATAGAAATGATACGTCAAAAGAAAGATAAAAAAGTAATAAAAGATTATATTATTTGCCATGTAATATATGGTGTTTTAGGAATTTTAATATTTATTCCTTGCATTAAACACCTTATATTTTCTGATAGAGGTTTAACAAACCTGGGAAATGCAGGATATCTTGCACATTTATTTACTTATTTAAAACATTTAGCGTATGCCTTTACAATAAATAATAACAGTTCTGTTCTAATGTTAACTGTTTTAGCTATTTTCGTTGCTGGACTAATTTACACATGTATTAAAAGCAAAGAAAAATTTGTAATTTTTGTAACTTTTATACCAAGTATTTTTTACTTTTTAATCAATGTAAAAATGACGTCTTTTCAAGAATTAAGATACATAATGGCTGTAATACCTTTTGTTGTACTTACACTATTCTTTATTTTAGATAATTTAATTAAATGTAAATATAATTCAATTATTTTTGCAATTATATCAATACTTTTAG
>FR884524.1:1066-23569 GCA_000435535.1 Clostridium sp. CAG:575
TGCAATTATATCAATACTTTTAGTTACAAATGGAATGATATATTCTAAGCCTAAATTTTTATATGAAAATTATCAAAATTGTTTAGATATAGCTAATGAAAATAGTGAAAAATCATTTGTATATGTTTATGATAACTTTTTTAATCATATGCAAAGCATTCCAGAAATGATGATTTATGAAAAAACTTTAATCTTTAATTATAATAATGATGAGTTAAGATGTATTGTTGATGATGAAAATTTAAATAATGAAGGTTCATTTGTTTTATCAATAAAAGCATATATGGATAATGATAAAATTCTTAACGAGATAAAAGATAATTCAGATTTTAAAAATATCACTTTACTTTATGAAGGTGGAAATGAAGATGGAGTTGTTAATAACAATTATTATTTAGTTTCAAAATAACTAATAAATCAAGAGGGAGAAAGAGAGAAAGAAAAAGAGAGGGAGAGAGGGACGTTCCTTAAAATTCCCATTTTTGAGGAACGTCCCTCTCTCCCTCTCTTTCTCTTTCTCTCTCTTTCCCTCTTTCTTTTTCTGCA
Source organism: Clostridium sp. CAG:575 (assembly GCA_000435535.1). Classification (GTDB taxonomy): domain Bacteria; phylum Bacillota; class Clostridia; order TANB77; family CAG-508; genus CAG-269. The sequence goes on from FR884524.1 coordinate 1,613, forward strand.
ATTTCTTCTGCTATTTTTTCTGTAATTCCCTTAACTTGCATTAATTCTTCTTTGCTAGCTTGTTTTATTTTACTTACACTTCCAAAATGTTTTAGTAACTCTTTCTTTTTTGCTTCTCCAATTCCTTTTATATCATCTAATTCTGATTTGGTTATTGCTTTTTCTCTTAATTTTCTATGATATGTAATTGCTGTATCGTGTACCGTGTCTTGAAATCTTGTAATTAAATTCATTAAATTTTCTGAAATTGGTATCTCATTTCTATTTTCATCAATTAATGCTCTAGTTTGGTGTTTATCATTTTTTACCATCCCAAATATTTTTATATCTAACTTTGGATATTTATTTATAGCTGTTCTAATTGCTCTTATTTGTGTTATTCCTCCATCTGCAAAAATTGCATCTGGTAATTTTCCAAATCCGCTTCCATTTTGTCCATCTATTGAATGTGCTATTCTTCTTGTTACGACTTCTTCCATACATTTTGGATCGTCTTGTGTTAAAACAGTTTTTATTTTAAATTTTCTTGATAAATTTTTCTTAATAACACCATCTTGCATTACACACATTCCTGCAACCATAAATTCTCCTGAAATGTTGGAAATATCAAATGTTTCTATTTTTCTAGGAAGTTTATCCATTTTTAATGCGTCTTTTAATTCTAATAAAATTTCTGATTTATCCTTTTCTTTATTTTCCAAAGTAACTTTTGCATTATTTTCTGCCATTTCTACAAATCTTAATTTTTCGCCTTTTTTAGGGCTTTTAAATTCCACTTTTTTTCCAACAATTGTGGATAACCATTGCTCTAATACATCTTTTTCAGCTAATTCTTCTCTTAACATTATTTTATTTGGAATATTTGGATTATCCATATAATATTGTTTTATAAATCCAGCTAAAATTTCTCCATCTTCCATGTCCTTAAGTTCTGGGAAAAAGTAGTGTTCTCTACCTATCATTTTACTTCCACGGACAAAAAATATTTCTATACATACTTCTAATTCTGATTTATATAATCCAATTACATCTATATTATTTTCTGAAATATTTGATACTTTTTGTTTTGCAGATACTCTTTCTATTGCTAATTTTCTATCTCTAATATATGCAGCATTTTCAAAGTCTAATTTAGCAGACGCTTCTTGCATTTGTCTATCTAATTCTTTTAATATTTTGTCTGTTTTTCCATCTAACAAATCTATTATTTCATCAATTTGTTTTCTATATTCTTCAGGAGTCACATATCCCATACATGGTGCTAAACATCTTTTTATGTGATAATTTAAGCATGGTCTAGTAGTTGACTTAAAGTTTCTACATTGTCTAATTTTATATTTTTGTTTTATAAAATCTACCATTTCTTTTGCTGCTCCTGGGTTTGCATATGGTCCAAAATATTTTGCTCCATCATTTATTACTCTTCTGGTTATCATTACATTTGGATATTCTGATTTTATATCTATTTTTATATATGGATATGTTTTATCATCTTTTAATAAAACATTAAATTTAGGTCTATTTTTCTTTATTAAATTACACTCTAATATTAATGCTTCTGCTTCGTTGTCTACCACTATATACTCAAAATGGTCAATTAAGCTTACCATTTTTTTGATTCTTTCGGTCTTATTTGTTTTTCTAAAATATGACCTTACCCTATTTTTTAAAGAAACTGCTTTTCCAACATATATAATTGTATCATCTTTATCATGCATAACATATACCCCAGGTTTCCCTGGCAATTTTTTTAGTTCCTCTTCTATATTAAACATACTTTTCACCTTCATCACTATGCTAAAACCTTTCATAAAATTTTAGCATTGATTATTAAGTCTCCCCTTATTCCTTATATCCTATGTAAGGTAAATTTCTCAGATTTTGATTATCATCTAATCCAAACCCTATTACAAATTTGTCTTCAATTTGAAATCCAATATAATCCACATTTAGTTCAATTACTCTTCTTGAAGGTTTGCTTAACAAAGTTGCTATTTTTACACTATTAGGATTTTTTGATTTTAAATGTTCTAATAAAAAGTCTAAAGTTCTTCCTGTATCTACAATATCTTCAACTATAATAACGTCTTTTCCTTCTATGCTTTGTTTTATGTCTTTGTGCAGTGTAACTTTTCCTGTACTTTCTGTTCCTTCATAACTTGATACTTCTATAAATTCAAAAATTATATTATTTTTTATTCTTTTTGCTAGTTCCCACATAAATGGAACAGAGCCTTTTAAAATTCCTAAAAATACTATATCTTTTCCCTTATAATCTTTTTCAATCTCTTTTGCTAATTCATCTAATCTTTTTTCTAATCTTGGTTTGTTTATTAATATATTTATATCATTCATATAAATACGTCCCTTCTTTAATTTATTTTTTATATATTATAACTTATAATTAAATGCTAAATCAACATTAATTTGAAAAAACAGCCTAGAACAAATATATTACAATATGGTAATTACTTGTTTTAGACTGTTTTATATGGGATTATCTCAAAAACTTCTTTAATTTCTTTGAAAAAATATTTGTAGTTCTAACCATCCTGTCTTCTCTTACTACTTCAGTATATGTATACCTTTGTACGACATTATTTGCAACTGTTACTTCAGAATATATTTCGTTATCCAGTTTTGCTCCAATATAAATGGACACATCCTCTTTCTCCATTATTTCCATCATTTCTTTCAATAATGGCTTTATATTATAATAAATCCACTTATTTTTGTTGCTGCCTGCATTGATATTAAAAAGAATATCTTCTACTTTTTTATCAAATTCTGCTCCTTTAGACGGATATTCCATTATGATTTTTTTGTTGCCTACATTCATAATAACCTTAGTTGTCTTTTCTTCATAACAATTATAATTGAATTCAAGCTTTAAATCAGTATGGGTGCCATCAATATTCAGCCTGCTAACTAAAGTTTTATAAAGTTCAATATTTTCTTTTGTAAGTGCTTGACTATTGTCAAATTCATTACAATCTGTTAAAATTTGATAATAAAACTCCCGATTTGTCAATGGTTCTATTGAGCTGTTTATTCTTCCAATTATATATTTTGACATGTTTTCAAAATTGTATGCGAAACTATCACATATAAAGTAATATTTTTTTCCTACTCTATCCTTAAATTCAAATCGAACATATTTAGTTCTCCCATACATTTTGGTAATAATAATTGGAAAGATAACTTCTTTCAATTGACAAAATAAATCTTTGAACTTTTTTACTTCAATTTTTTTATATTTTTTTAGATAATACATCAATCCTGAAATTCCTCCATCTGTTTCATTCAATACTACTGAAGCTTGGCCAAGAATAACATTTTCAAAAAAGCCATCATTTTCTAGTTTTTTCCGAAATTTTTCGATTTCAACTTCATCTCTTCTCATTTTTTATCCTCCTAATAATTATTTTTGGAATTTTTCAACTTTTCACATAATGTGAATATTATAGTATTATTTTATCATTTTTTATGTAAAGTGTCAATTTAGAATTATTGATTTTTTCATGAAACTTTGATATACTTTAATAAATTTATTAATTAGTTTTCCATATTAACAACAAGGAGGATTTCATTATGGGTAAATTACGGAAAATAAAGAACACAGTAAATGAATATGTAAAATTATTAGTAGAACACCCTGAAGTGTTAAAAAATAATTACAAATATTATCTTAATGAAATTAATGCTTTAGAAAAACAAATTAATTTATATATAGATAATTATTGTAATTCTTTTCAATCTTGGTGTGATACATCAGTTAATGTTTTTTATATTAATGATACTAACATTTTTGTCAAGCTAAAGAAATTATTTCTTATGTCAGTTGTTAACCATCATTTAAGCAAAATTAGTTACAATTTAGCTGTATGTGGCATTTTAAATGATAATCTTGATTTTATAAAAAATCGATTAACTCAATATGAATATTTTTCATAGAACTGTCTTTAAACTTTTAATAAAGTTTTAAAGTAAAATTTAAAAACAAAAGAAGGCCCTATTAATGGCCTTCTTTTGAGGTTTACTTAGTATGAGCTTTCACTTACCTTGACATCTACTCGTCAGCATTGGTATAAGCATCCAATTCACCTAACGCCCAAGTGAGCTGATTGATGCAAGCCTGCAGAAGCATTGTTCCTGTGTGCAGATGTTCTTCCTGAGGTGCCGGTGTTCCATACAGATGATGTGTCTCTAATTTTGAAACAAACAACAAATCCTGTGGTTCCAGGTTGTCCAAATATACGAATTTTTTGGCTTCGTCTACGGTAACATCCGGTGTATCCTGCTGGAAAGTAACCTGCTGTATTCCCAAAAATGAACAGCAATCCTCATACTTTTCGATAAGGCTTTTTCTTTCCGCTGCGATTTTTTTTGATAAATCAGAGATTTCTTTTTCGCTAAATTCGCCTTCTCTTACTGCTTTCATTTTCCGAGCCAAATGCCTTGTTTCATGTGCTGCATGGGTTCTTCCAACAATTTCTCTGCCTCTAACTTCGTATTTTTCCTTGCCTGCATTTCCTGTTCCAGCTGCATTTTTTTCATTTTCTGCATTAGTTCTTTCGTTTAAATCTTTGCTCATAAATTTACCTCCATAATGTAAAATTTTCCAACTGCATTTTTATTTTACCTCATTATGTTACCTTTGTCAAGTATTAACTAAAAAAATAATTTAATTAAATCTTGCACAATTTTTTCTTTTATAGTAATATAATATCCATATACGGAAAAAACTGTATAGTTTTAACTTAAATTTAAGTTAAGTTTATTGAAAGTTGCATAAAAATTCAAAATGAAAGGAGTTTTATTCCAAGCGCCAGAACCATTAATGCAGGTTGACGAGGTCTAGGGTTATCGAAATTTCGGCGGATGCTCTAGTGGCTTTTGCTTAAAGTCATAAGTATTGATACAAAAAATAATAGAAATATTAAAACAGAATTCAATACATTTAAGCGTGCAAACTTTCAATTCCAAAATTTTAATTTTTAAGGAGGATTACTATGTGTGGAATTGTTGGTTACATAGGAACAAAAAAAGCCTGCCCTATTTTATTAGCAGGTCTAAGTAGATTGGAATACAGAGGTTATGATTCAGCCGGTATTTCAACAATTGAAAAATCAGGTTTATCTTTGATGAAAGATAAAGGAAGAGTTAAAAATTTATATAATTTAGAAGGAATTGATGAATTAGAAGGAACTATTGGTATTGCTCATACAAGATGGGCTACTCATGGAAAACCATCTAAAGAAAATGCCCATCCTCATCAAGATAATTCAAAAACTTTTAGTGTAGTTCATAATGGTATTATTGAAAACTTTAATGAATTAAGAAAATTTTTATTAGAAAATGGATATACTTTTTATTCTCAAACAGATACAGAGATTATACCAAATTTGATACATTATTATTTTTATAAAGATACTGAAAACGATGATTTAAAATTTTTAAGGGCTGTACGTAATGCTTGTCTTGATTTAAAAGGAAGCTTTGCTCTTGAAGTCATTTCAAAATTATATCCAGATAATATGGTAGTTGTAAGAAAGGATAGTCCTTTAGTAATTGGAACTTGCGAAGATGAAAAATATCTATCTTCTGATATTCCAGCAATACTTTCTTATACAAGAGACTTCTATTTATTAAATGATTTAGAGTTTGTTTTATTAACAAAATCTAGTGCTCGTTTCTTTGATACAGATTTAAAAGAACTAGAAAAGGAAACTAAAACAATAGAATGGAATGCTTCTGCTGCAGAAAAAGATGGTTTTGATGATTTCATGTTAAAAGAAATTTATGAGCAACCATCAGCAATTAGAGAGACAATTGGTGCTAAATTAAATTTAGATTCTACATGTGAATTTGATGAATTAAAATTCACAAAAGAATATTTATCAAGTTTAAATAAAATTTATATTGTAGCCTGTGGTACAGCAATGCATGCTGGATTAAGTGGTAAAAATGCTATTGAAAAATTATGTAGAATTCCTGTAGAAGTTGACATTGCTTCAGAATTTCGTTATAGAGACCCTATTATAGACGAAAAAACTTTGTGCATTTTTATTTCTCAATCTGGAGAAACAGCTGATACAATTGCAGCACTGAAATTATCTAAAGAAAAAGGTGCAAAAACACTTGCCATTACAAATGTTATTGGAAGTTCTATAACAAGAGAAGCAAATTACTCTATATATACACACGCTGGTCCTGAAATTGCTGTTGCATCAACTAAAGCTTATACTTCTCAAGTTGTATTAATAAATATTTTAGCTATTTACTTTGCAGAAATATTAAAAACACAAACTTCTGAATTTATAAATGCTTTGAAAAAAGATATTTTGGAATTACCTAAAAAAATAGAAGAAACATTAAAAACAAATGAACAAATCAAAAAATTTGCTAAACAAATTTATCAAGAAAAAGATGTATTTTTCTTAGGTAGAGGAATTGATGAAACAGTTGCAAAAGAAGGTTCTTTAAAATTAAAAGAAATTTCTTATATTCATTCTGAAAGTTATGCAGCTGGTGAATTAAAACATGGTCCAATTGCTCTAATTGAAAATGGAATAACTGTTATTAGTATAATGACAGACCCTAATTTAGTTAAGAAAACTGTTAGCAATATTCAAGAGGTTATTACTCGAGGAGCTAAAACTTTGGTTATATCAAATCAAAATATAGATAAAAATATGTTTGATGTTACAATCGATATTCCAGAAACAAATTGTTTTGTTTCTCCAATTTTATCAATTGTTCCACTTCAATTGCTTGCTTACTACATTTCAAAAGAAAAAGGATTAGATGTTGATAAGCCTAGAAACCTAGCAAAATCTGTTACAGTTGAATAATACCTAAAAAAGAAGTCCTAGTACTTCTTTTTTTAGACTTTAAAATTTTTTTGACCTTAATTAACAGTTTATAAACTAATCAAACATAAATCCTTAAGTGTCAACTACCTACCACACATATATTTTTTACTAAACATATTTTTAACCTAAGAATAATTTTACAATAACCAAGCATACAACACCTGGAAGTCCTAATATACCAACTAATATACTTGTTAAAATATTAAGTCCTATATGGAATCCAAAATTTGCTCCAACTAAATTTATTAAAAATATAGAAATTCCACCTAATACCGAATTAATAACTAATTTCAACACCTTTTTAATTGGTACTATAAATATTCTACCAAAAATAAACAAGAAACATATCCCTGCTAAATAAGTTAATATATTACTATCAATATTCATATTCATCCCTCATCTTTACTTAACACATTACTATGCTAAATAATGGACAAATATTACTGAATTATTTGAATTATCCTATCTCTTCTCTATCTGTTTCATACTCTATTTGACTGATATTATCAATAGAAATTCCTTTTGCTTTAGCCATTTTTAATAAATAATCTAGCTTAGCTTGATTTGCTTTTATTTGATAAATATAATAGTCAATTAATTCCATTTCTGCATATTCATAATTTTTATTATCTTGTTTTAGTTCTTCTCTAGTCTTAATAATATTTTTTATTAAATCAATCTCTTTTTCTAATTCATTTTTTTCTTCTATTTTTATTTCTTTTGTATATTCTTCTCCCATAGTATTCTCCTTATTTTTATTTTTTAAATATTATATTCCCATTTTTACTGTTTTATTCCAAAAACACTTGATTTTTTAGCCATTTTGTAGGATAATATATGTGTATATTTTTATTTAAAGGGGCAATTAAATGATGAAAATAATTGATGATTTTTTAAAGAAATTAGATACAGATAGAAATACATTTTTAACATATATTTTAACATTAATAACTATCTATCTAACAGTTGATAGAGTTGTAGAATTTTTATTAATGTTATTTACTGGTGTATCCTATTCATATTGGGGACCAATTCAATATACATTTGCTCTTGCTTGTCCTCTATTTGCTTTTGCTTTTTCTTTTGCATCAAAGTTTGTACCTACTAAAAAGCATAGGGTAGTACTATTTTACTTTTATATGATTAACTTTGCTGTAATAGTAATTTCTATGTTCACTCAATGGCTAAATATGGGTGCATGGCTACTTTTAGTTTCTAATCCTGGATATGTCGATATTGTAACTAATTTTTCAGATTTAATACGACCTGCACTTACATCACTTACTATCTTATTACCAATGCTACTTATTCCAAAAGTATTTAAATTCTTCTACTTTGGTGTTAATGATAGCTTAGATATGACTCGTTCTATTTGGGATTATGGTGGAATAGATTTATCAGATAAATCAAAAGGACATGGTCCTTACACCTGTGAAGTTTTCTTATGTCAAAATAGTGAAACATCTCAAATGATTACTATTCCAGAAAGTTCAAGATATCAATCAATGTTTGTATGTGGTGGTTCTGGCTCAGGAAAAACTTCTTTAGTTTATGAACCTTTAATTGCAAGAGATTTAGAAAGAAAATACTTTTTTAGAGAAGTTTCAAAAGAAATGGGTTTTACTGCCTTAAAAACTGGTATTGCAACATTAAATGGCCCATATGATAATGATTATTTAAATACTAATTTTAATTTAAATATGCTTATTCCTACTTCAGGAAATGAAGATGTATATAAAGCATATATGAAAAAAATGATATTAGACTCATCTTCTGAAATAACTTATCGTAATTGCGGTGTTACTGTTTTATCACCTGATAAAGAGATTTTATCTGATATGATTGGTGTATGTAAAAACTTTGGTTTATCTTATAATATAATAGATCCCGCAGATAAAAATTCAATTGGTTTAAATCCTTTTGTTTATGATGATGCAAATAAAATAGCAATTACTATATCTTCTGTTTTGAAATCTATGTTCAATATTTCTAAAACAGAATCTGATGAAATTTACAGAGATGATATTATTACACAAGCAATTGAAAACTTGTCATTGCTTTTAAAAGAAATGTATCCTAGAATGAATGATGGTGTTTTACCTAATTTATCTGATATGTTAAAAATGCTTACAAATTTTGATTTAGTAGAAAAAATGGCAGAAATTTTATCACATGATGAAGAATTAAAAGAAAAATATAGTGTTCAATTAGCCTACTTTAGAACTCACTTTTATAAAAATGGTTCTAATAGAGCTGTAACAGAAAAATATATATACACTGCCGTATCTCAATTAGATAATCTACTTCGTCTGCCAGGAGTAAAAACAATTCTATGTAATAGATATAATAACTTAGATTTTGATAAAATGCTTGCTAATGGTGATGTTACTTTTGTTTGTACTAGACGTGGTGATTTAGGTGCAACAAGTAATAAAGCATTTGGATTATTCTTCTTAATATCTATGCAAAATGCTGTTTTAAGAAGACCTGGTACAGAAAAATCAAGAGTTCCAAACTTCTTATATATTGATGAATTTCCTGACTTTATCTGCAAGGCTACTGAACCAATATTTACAATGTATCGTAAATACAAAATTGGTACTACTATATCAGCTCAAAACCTTGCTCAATTAGATATAGAAGGTTCAAAAGAAGATTATAAACAAACAATCTTATCAAACTGTGCAAGTAAAATATTTACTGGTAATGCTACAATTGAAGAATTACAATGGTGGTCAGAAGAGTTTGGTAAAAAGAGAGAATGGACAATGGGTAATACTATTGATTTCAACAAAATGGAATATGAAGCAAAACATGGTAATGTTAAATGGGAATTTGTTTATTGGTTTAAACCTGGTAAATTACAAACTTTCGGTACTAAGGACTGTGCTTATAAAATAAGAGGAGAAAATGGAAAGCCAGATATTGGTCAAGGTAAATTAAATTATCTTGAATCAAAATATAAAGAACCTAAAAAAATTAAAACATTTGATTTTGGTAAATATTCAGATGGAGTTACAACAGATACTGAAGATAATACTGACTCAAATGCAAAGAAAAAATTTGATATTAAAAACTTAGACTTTATAGATGACAGAAATGAATATAACCCTGTTCAAACAGATACAACAGATTCTAACTATCTATTCGATAATGAAGATGCAATTGTAGTTGATTTTAAAAAACGTAAAAAATAAACTAAAAAAATTGGTTTCAATAAATGAAACCAATTTTTTATTATTTAATTGTTTTTAAGTGTTTTCCTATAATTTTAAAATGCTATATTTAATAATTGTAAAACTACTCCTGATATTACACCAATTAAATATAATAATCCAACTATTTTTAAATTTTCTTTCCAATCATGATTTGTTTTAAATAATACCATAAGTCCAACACCAGCTCCAGTTAATAATCCTGCTATCATACTTCCAACTGAAATTACATTTTCTAAATATAAATTTGTTAGAACAACTGATGCTGCACAATTTGGGATCAGTCCAATTAAAGCAGAAATGACAGGTCCTAATATTGGTTTATTTAAAATCCAACTTGCAATTGTGTCTTCTCCAACCAAATGAACTATTATATTTATAATAAACGTAATTATAACAATATATATAAATATGCTAATAGTATGTTTTACTGATGATTTCAATATTCCTTTTTCATCACAGTGGCAGTGTTCTTCTTTACATACATGTTCTATTTCTATTTCTTCTAAATCATCTTTTTTATTTTTTCTAAACATGTGTATAACAACATCAATTATAAAGCCTGCTATCATTCCTATTATTAATTTTATTCCTAATATTTTTAAAATAATAATTGGTGATACTGCTTCAGATATAAATATTGGTAACATTTCATCAGATGTAGATAAATATACAGCTATTAGTGTTCCCAATGTAATAACTCGTCCAGCATATAAATTTGTTGCTGAAACTGAAAAACCACATTGTGGAAATATTCCTAGTATACTACCAAAAAATGGTCCCCATTTTCCAGATTTTTGTATTGTTTTTTTTGATTTTTCTCCCATTTTATGTTCTATATATTCCATAATTAGATATGTAATAAATAAAAATGGTAATAGTTTTATGCTATCTATTAATGTTTCTTCTATAATTTCTATCACATTCTATTCCTCCTTTTAGTTAAGTTTTTACTTTATGTAACTATCATATTATACTAAATTATTTTAGTGTTTGCAATAAAAAATAGCAAAACTTCAATTAGAAATTTTACTATTTTCTATTTATATTAATTATTATATAAATAATCCAAAGCTTCTTTAACATTTTCTACCTTCCAATTTGGATCTTCTGGTGTGAAAGCAACCATATCTGCTGAGATTTTTTCTTGATTTTCTCCCTTACTTTCATAACCAGCTATTGCTTTTTCATATTCATTAAGTATACTTTCTTCTCTATTTTGTGCATCTTCTGTATCTTTTTTAGCTTGTTTTAATTTTTGTAATAAACCATTTTGTGTTAAAGAAGCTATCACTACTCCCGCTAAAATCAATAATATTATTATTGTTATTACCAAAGCAATTAATGTAATTCCTTTATTCTTATTATACATTTTCGTATTCTTCCTCCTTTGTTTTGTTGTTATTATTTTATATTTAGACTTCAAGATTACTAATATCAATACTAACCATATCAATATATATATTGTACCAACTGCCTGGATAATATGTTGCCACTATTTTATCATTGTACATATAACAACTTATTGTAGTATGAGCATTAATAGCTACAGCTTGTCCTTCATTTTCATATAAAAATTTATATGGTCCATAAATATTATCTCCTATTCTTACTTTATAAGAAATAACACTATTTGTTTTAATTGTTTTTTCAAAATTGGCTGTTAAATATGCACAAGGATTATCACTACTTATTTGACCATTTGTTAAAATCCTTATTGCACTAGTACTATTTGTAACATTTACATTTATATTTTTATAGTATTTATCTAATGTTTGTTGTCCATTTGTCGTTATTTCTTTTGTTTCATCTGTCGTTTGTCTTTTATTGTCATATAATTCATCCAATGCCTGTGATACTGTTTTAGTATCGGTGTACTTTATTTCATTTGCAAAATAGTTATAAGTTGCATATGCACTTATTCCACTTGCTAATAATATTACTGTCATCATAACTGAAATAAACATAAAAAATTTCTTGCTTTTTAGATTTATATGGATACCTTGTCTGTTTTTCTTAATTTTACTTCTCATAATTTTTCTCCTATTCTCAATCTTATTTAATCATTTGTAATTCTTTAAAATTATTACAATCTTTTGTTCCATCACTATTATTATACATATTTTTTTACCTATCTTCAATAATTTTATTAAAATTAATTCGACTGTAACACTTTTGTAACAAAAAAAAGAACTTTGCAATATTCTTATGCAAAGTTCAACTTTTTTTATCTTCTTCTATAGCATCCACAAAAATTTCCTGTTCTTCCATTTGTATTATTATTTGGGAATACATTTGCTCTAACTGCTATAGAATCATTTGATGTATTACAATTACAAGAACATCTTCCACTATCTGAATTATTATTTGTTCCATAACTTGAATTTATTGTTAATAATTCATTTTCTGTTTCTCCACAACCATTGCTACTTATTGTTAATAAATTCTTGCCATTTCCTCCATCATTGTTAGAGCAATTTCCTGTTATTGATAATAGTTGTGTTCCATTGTTAGTATTTCTTGTATTATTAGACCTTCCGCAACAATTATCATTATTGCCTTCCCTTCTGTCTAGTTCTCTTAATATTCTACAAATAATTTTAGTTAATACTGCGGTTATAAATGAAAGTATTGTATATGCTATTGTAGCTACTAAATATATCAAATTTCCAATTACGAAAGTTACAACTAAAAATATTGCAAATATTATTGATGCTACTAAAAATGGGCATTTAAGAATTTTTTGTAGTGCAATTGATACAATAATTACTGCTATAGGCAAAGCAAAAAATAATAGTAATAAGTTCATACTCTTTCTCCCTTCACTGGTTCCATTTGTTTATTATAAAATGAAAATTATTATTCCTATTTTATAATACTTTTACTATATTTTATGCTTTTTGTTGTTTTTGGTTACTTTATGTTTTTTATTATCTTTCTAGTTATTGTAGTTAACACAAACTAAGTATAATCCTTGTGGCGGTAAGGTCTTACCCGCATTTGTTCTATCTTTTGATTCTATGATTTTTTCTATGTCTTCTGGTTTTATTTTTCCTGTTCCAACATCAACTAAAGTTCCAGCTATAATTCTAACCATATTATATAGAAATCCATTTCCTGTAAGTTCTATATATATTCTATTATTTGGCATTTTAAGTACTTCTGCTTTATAAATTGTTCTGATACTACTCTTACTGCTTGTTCCACTTGCTTTAAATGCTTTAAAATCATGTTCTCCTTCAAAGTATTTTACAGCTTGCTTCATTTTTTCTATATCCAATTTATATGGTATATGTGTCTCTAAATTTCTATATATTGCTGATGGAATTTCGCTATTATTAATTATATATCTATATGTTTTTCTTTTACAGCTAAGTCTACTATGGAATCTTTCTTCGACTTCTTCGGCTTTTACTATACGTATAGATTTTTTTAAGTTACAGTTGATTGCTATTGACATTTTTTCTATTGGTATATTACTATTAGTTTTAAAATTAGCAACTTGTCCTAATGCATGTACTCCTGCATCTGTTCTCCCTGAGGCTTGTAAATCCACATCTTCTCCTGTAATTGTCTTAATTGCTTGTTCTATGGTTCCCTGAATGTTTAATTTATTTGGTTGTTTTTGCCATCCATTAAATTCTTTTCCATCATATTCTATTGTTAATTTTATATTTCTCATATCTTTTTTACTTCTTCATCAGATTCTTTTTTATCTTTATTTAAATTTTCTTCTTTATTTATTTTTTGTTTTATTTTTTCTATTTTGTTATTTTTTACTGTTGTTTTTTCTGTAAATCTTTTTGTTACTATATTGCTTATCAATATTTTCTTTAATGTATCTTCTCTTACATCTGCAATTAATGTTCCATCTTTAGCCACAGATATTTTTCCTGTTTCTTCTGATACAACAACAACTATACTATCTGATTCTTTAGAAATTCCGATTGCTGCTCTATGTCTTGTTCCTAGTTCTCTTGCTATATCTTTATCATCTGCTAATGGTAATACACAGGCTGCTGCTGCTATTTTATTATTGCTAATTACAACTGCTCCATCATGTAAAGGTGTTTTTGGAGTAAATATATTTACTAATAATTGTGGTGATACTTCTGAATTCATTGGAATTCCTGTTGCTATAATATCTTGAATGTTTATATCTCTTTCTAAAACAATTAATGCTCCTGTTTTAGTCTTTGATAGTTCTGTTGCTGCAATAACAACTTTATAAATATCTTCTTTTGTTTTTGATGCAATATCACTTTGGATTCCTAAAAATTTAGTAAATTTGTTTGTACCTAATTGTTCTAGTCCTCTTCTTAATTCTGGTTGGAAAATAACAATTATGGCAATTACTCCCCAATTCATTATTCCTGTTAATATTGAATTTAATATATATAAATTTAGTAATCCACTAATCCAGGTTGCAATTATTAAAAATGCAATTCCTTTTGCTAATTGCCATGCTCTTGAGCCTTTGACCATTTTTACAAAACAATAAATTAAAAAGATAACTATTGCAATGTCTAAAATTGTTGTAAATATATTAATTGGATTGTTTTTCAAATTTTGAAACATATGTACAATATTTTCATTATAAAGTGTAGTCCAATTACTTCCTATAATTTTTCCCATTCTTACTACCTTTCCTTTTTTCAAGGCCTTTCTTTTATGAACATTCAAATTATATTAATGAATATATTAGTGTTCCTGCTACTGATAAAATCATTAAAATTGCTAATATTCCGGCCATTATTTTTACAAATACTTGTCCTCTATCATAATTTTTTTGTTCTTTTGTTTTTATATTTTTCTCTTTTTTTATTTTCATGTGTTTTCATCCCTTTCATAAGTATTTTTTATTGTTAAAAAATTTGCTTACTAAACATTTTTTGTAAAATCTAGTTATATTATAGCACTTTTATTTTTCCAAATTCAATATTTTTTGAAAAATACCATATAATTACTATATCTTTTCTATAATTGTTTGAATTTTTTTGCAATACTCAGGTGATATTTTTATAATATCATTTACTTGTTTTTTCGCTATTTCTAATTTTGTTGTGTCATTAGCATGAATTTTTCCTAATATCTCGCCCTTTTGTACTTTTGTTCCCACTTTTTTATCTAGTTCAATTCCTACTGCATAATCTATGTTATCTTCTTTTTTTATTCTTCCTGCTCCTAAATTACAAGCAACTTTTCCTATTTCCTCTGCATCAATTTCTTGTATATATCCATTTTGGCTTGCCAATATTTCCTCTGTAAATTGTGCTTTTTCAAATTTATCTGTATTTTCTAAATATGAGATGTCTCCACCTTGATTTTGTACCATTTGTTTTAATTTATTAAATGCTTTTCCGTTTTGTATATTTTCAAGCATTTGTTTTTTGTTTTCTTCTAAATTTTCTCCTAGTCCTGCTAGTTTTATCATATATGCACCTAATTCTAATACTACTTCTTTTAAGTCTTGTGGCATATCTCCTTTTAAAAAGTGTATGGCTTCTTTAACTTCTAAATTATTTCCTACTGCTTTTCCTAAAGGTTCATCCATACTTGTTAAAACACATACAACTTCTCTATTAGCTAGTTTTCCTATTTCTATCATTTCATTTGCTAACTTTTCGGCATCTTCAATATTTTTCATGAATGCACCTTTTCCAACAGTAACATCTAAAACTATTTTTTCTGCACCACTTGCTATTTTCTTACTCATAATGCTTGATGCAATTAATGGAATACTTTCTACACAAGAAATGCTATCTCTTAGTGCATACAGTTTTTTATCAGCTGGTGCTAAATTTAAAGTTTGTGAAATCATACTTATTCCAACATTTTGAACATTTTCTATAAACTTGTCTATATCTATACTTGTTTTGTATCCTGGAATTGATTCCATTTTATCAACTGTTCCACCTGTAAAACCTAACCCTCTTCCTGACATTTTAGCAACAGGTACACCTAATGATGCAACTAATGGTAATAAGCAGATTGATACTTTATCACCTACTCCTCCTGTTGAATGTTTATCTACTATTATTTTATTAAGTTTTGATAAGTCTAGAATTTCTCCAGAGTTAGCCATCGCTATTGTCAAATCTGTAGTTTCTTGTTTAGTCATTCCATTTAAAAAAATTGCCATTACTAATGCAGCTGCTTGGTAATCAGCAATTTTTCCATCTACATATCCATTTATAAAATATTCGATTTCGTCTTTTGTTAATTCTTTCTTTTCTCTTTTTTTCTCTATTATTTCTAATATGTTCATTTTTTATTTTCATTCCTTCCTTAATGTACAACTGGTTGAAAAATAATTTTTTCATTAGATAAAATGTCCTGTAAAACTTCTTCTATGTATTGGACATAGTCCATATTCTTTAATTGCAGCAATATGTTTTGCTGTTCCATATCCCTTATGTTGTGCAAATCCATATTGAGGGTAAATGCTATCCCATTCTCTCATAATTCTATCCCTTGTTACTTTTGCTATAATTGAAGCAGCCGCAATTGAATAACATTTTGCGTCCCCTTTTATTATTGATTCATATGGTACTCCGTCAGTATCAATATGTTGTAATGCATCTATTATTACTAAATCTGGTCTAACATCAAGTCCTTTAACAACACTCGTTACTCCATGTTTTGTTGCGTTTAAAATGTTTATATCATCTATTACATCCTGTCCTATAATTGCTACTGAATAACTTATTGCTTCTTCTAATATTTGGTCATAAAGTAATTCTCTTTTCTTTTCAGATACTTTTTTTGAGTCATTTACTCCTTCTATCATAGAATCTTCTGGCATAATTACTCCTGCTACTACTACTGGACCTGCTAGTGGTCCTCTCCCTGCTTCATCTATTCCTACTATATTTTTAAATTGTTTTTGGTGTAATTCTTTTTCTATTTGTTTTAAATTTGTTAGTCTTTCTAATTCTTTTTCTTTCATATCTATTTTTTACTTTTATAATCCTTTTTTTATTTAGGTTTTAAGTTTTTACCTATAAACTTGTTGATATATAATTTTATTTATTATTATTTTATGTATTATTAGTATTAGGCTTGTAGATTTTTTATTTCACTTAATGAATAATATGTTTTGTTTTCTTTTTCAAATCCTTTTTGATTGTATATTTCTGCTTCGTCATTTTTAATATCGTATTTTACAATATACCATCCTTTTTTGTCATTAGATTCTACATTTTTTAGTCCCATTTTTTCTAAATCTTCTGTTGTAAGTTTATAATAATATATGTAGTTTGTGTTATCTTGTGTAATTTGTTCTGTTGTTATATTTATGTTTCCATCAAATATATTACCATCTGTTATTTCTGTCCCTTTTAAATTTTCTTTTGCTTTATTTACTCTATTAGTTTTTTCTTCTTCTGTTACCTTATCTATATTAGTTCCTAAGTTAAAATTTGCATTTTCTAAATATTCTTTTGATTTTGTTTGTATTAGTAACATATTTGTTCTTAAATTTTCTAGTTGTGATATTTTTATTGCTTTATCTCCTTGTCCTATTGAAATTCCTGCAAGTATTAATATTACAATTATTGTTACAACTAATGCTACCATTGTTATTCCTTTATTATTTTTCAATATAACTCTCTTCCTTTCAATAAATTTTATTCTAATTTATTCTCTATTTATTTTTTCATATTATATCAATTTTGTTTTTCTATTTCAAGCAGTATTAAATAATTACATTTTTTTCACAAAAAATTCACAATTGTATTGTATCCTAATATAGATTTAGGTTATTATATAATTATAAATTTAATGTTTTTATTGGGAGGTAATATAATGGACGAAAATCAAAAACAAGATGCTAAATTTACTGCTATACCAGTAACAGGAAAAACATCTTATGAAAAAAAGGAAAAAAGTAAATCTGGTTTTGGAAAAAGTGTATTAATACCATTTGTTAGTGGTGTTGTTGGATGTTCTGTAGTAATTGGAACATGTTTTGGTGTTCCATCTATACAAACTAAGTTATTGGGACATTCTACATCTAATATTAGTACATCTAGTAGTAACTCTACATCTTCAAATGGATATGTAGACCAAATTTCATTAAATAATTTTTCAGATACAGCTGTATATGCTGCAAATAAAATCTTACCATCTATTGTTGGAATAAAAATTGAATATTCAGTTAATACAACTTCAATTTTTGGTAGAAGTAATACTTCAACTGCAACAGCTTCTGGTTCAGGTATTATTATTAGTGAAGATGGATATATTTTAACAAATAACCATGTTGTTTCTTCTAGTTCTTCTGAATCAAATTCTTATTATCAAATTTCAGAAGCTACAAAAGTTTCTGTTACATTATTTAATGATGAAACAGAATATGAAGCTAAAATTGTTGGTCAAGATGAACAAACTGATTTAGCTGTAATAAAGATTGAAAAAACTGGTTTAACAAAAGCTGAATTTGCTGATTCTGATAGTGTAAAAGTTGGTGAATTTGCAATGGCAGTTGGAAATCCTGTTAATATGACAAGTACTGTTACAACTGGTATTGTAAGTGCTGTTAATCGTAAAATAACAGATTCAGAAGGTAAAACATATACTTGTATTCAAACAGATGCTGCTATAAACTCTGGTAACAGTGGCGGAGCTTTAGTTAATAGTGAAGGAAAAGTTATTGGTATTAATACATTAAAACTTTCTGGTACAGGAATTGAAGGAATTGGTTTTGCTATTCCTATAAATTCTACTACTGACATCACATCACAATTAATTCAATATAGTAAAGTTAAAAGGCCTTATATTGGAATATCAGGTATTAATTTAACAGATGAAACAGCTAAAACTTATAATTTAGTTGTTGGTGTATATGTAAAAACAGTAGAGGATTTCTCTGCAGCAGAAAAAGCTGGTTTAAAAGCTGGAGATGTAATTATTGAAGCTGAAGGTAAAAAAATAACAACTATGGATGAATTAAATGAAATTAAAAATGCTCATCAAATTGGTGATGAAATAAATGTTAAAGTAAATCGTAACGGAAAAGAAAAAGAATTAACTATTACTTTAGGTGAACAACCTTAGTTTTTTAAAAATTAAAGACAGAATTTTCACTTTTAGTTCACAAAAAGGACAAATTTAAATTTTATAATATCAACATAGTCAGAAAGAAATATCATCTGACTTGATTATAAAAACATCCCCTTTTATTTTCAAAAAAGAAAACCACATTTAATATATCATTAAATATGGTTTTCTTTTTATATTACAATAATATCATATTCACTTGTATTTGAGTCATTTCCATATGCATATATTATATATAAATTTTTATTCTTAACAAAAAATTCTGTTGAATTTTCTATTTTATACATGTCATCTTGTAAGTCTCTTGTAAATACATTATATCCTAAATCAATTAGTTCTTGTGCTTTTTTATTTTCTTTTTTTATATCATCATCGATTTTGTTTTGTACTTGTTTGCTATCTAATCCATATATTTTCAAAACATCTTGCAAAGTTAATTCTTTATTTGTTTCTAAATTAAAATTATATGTTTGAATTAATACTCTTTGTGATGATGTATTTTCTTTTAAATCTGCATATATCATTACTGATAATATATTATTTTCAATATTTGCAGTGTATTTTGTTGAATATATTGTTGTTATATCTTCATTTTCTAATATTCGCTTTGCTTTTTCAAATGTATTTGCTATTTCTTCATTCCATTTTTGTATTTTACTGTTTTTTATGTTTATATATGGTAATACGACATTAATTTCATAATTATTTTTTGTCTCTATTTTTTCATAATTTGTATAAACTATATCTTTGTTTTCATCGATTTTTGTTACATTAACATTGTTGTTATTATAAAATTTATTGTCATATAAATTAGAGAAATTTGCCTTTAGCTGCGCTTCTTCTTGTTCTGTTTTATTTATAATCTTGTTTATTTTAAACATACTATCTATTGTGTCATTTCCTAATATTTGAATTCCCACAACTACTGCTATTGCTAAAACACATGCTATTGCAGCTATGCTATAAATAGCTATTGTTCTTTTCTTTATTTTTTCTTTTTCTGGTAATACTACATTCATAACTTTCTCCTTTGATCTGATAAAAGTATATCATTAGTTTGTATGTCAGTCAATTATGTCTTTATTTAAATTTCAGTATTTATTATTGTTTGGTGATTTAATTTCAATTTTTTATTAATTTATAAATGTTTATGTATTGTAAAAAAATATTTTTTGATTTATACTTGTATAAGAAATTATATATTATAAGAGGTATTTATGGAACCACTATTTATAAATAAAACAAAATATTCAAAACAAGTATATAAAAGATTTATAGAATTTCATCAAAATAAATATGGCAAACAATATTCACTTTATACTATTGTTGTTGTTTTATTATTTATTTTTTGTTTAACAATGCAAATAAGATATGCTAATTTTCAACTTGCATCTATTTTTATTTTAGCTATGGTATTGTTTTTATTGTGGAGATTTTTTCATCCAATTAAAGAGCTTAAAGATGAATTAAAATCTGATAAATTACAAAAAGAACAAACTTTTGAGTTTTCCTTTTATCCTAATTTTTTTATAATTTCTAATGGTTCTGAAAAAAACAAATGCTATTATTGGAAATTATATAAAATTTTTGAGACTTCAGATTTTATTTATTTATATATAAATAAGAAGTATGCTTTTTTACTTGATAAAAGATGTTTTTGTGTTGGGAATTATAATGATTTTACATCTTTTATAAATAAAAAATGTTGGCTAAAAGTCCATTCCTTTTTGTAGCATTATTGTTACTGGTCCATCATTAATTAGACTAACTTGCATATCTGCTCCAAATACACCTGTTTCTACATTTTTTATTTGTTCTTTGCATTTTTCTATAGCATACTTATACAGTTCATTTGCAAATTGTGGCTTTGCCGCTTCTGTAAATGATGGTCTATTGCCTTGTGTACAGTCTGCATATAATGTAAATTGTGAAACTAATAAAAGTGAACCTTCTACATCTTTTAATCCTAAATTCATTTTTCCATTTTCATCTTCGAATACTCTCAAATTTATTAATTTTTTTATTAAATAGTCAGCTGTTTCTTTAGTATCAGTATGTGTAATTCCTATTAATACTAAAAATCCTTTTTCTATTCTTCCAACTGTTTGTCCATCTATATCTACTTGTGCTTTTTTTACTCTTTGTACTAAAAATCTCATTTTTAATTCTCCTCGTATAATATTTTTATAAGGTTTATTTAATATAAATTTTATGAACATATTACCTACTGTCTTTTATTTAATGTAAAAATGGCAGTCTGCGATAAGCCTCGCTCTGCCATTTTCTTTTCAGGAGTCCTGCACTTCATACTGGTGACATATTTCAGCCATGCACCTTATTTCGTCTAAGTATTTTACTCCACATTTTCTTCTCCCAAAAACTTCGGTAATTATTTTTCTTATTTTTTGAGTTCGATAATCAATTCCTATGATTTTTTCTAAGTCATCAAACTGATATACCTTTTCACGTTTGGTAGAAAATATAGTAAAATTTTTAATATTTGTTACTATATATTCTCCTACCTGATTGGAATTATCGTCTAATTCATTGCTTCTAATTTTTTCTATCAGGCTTTCAAAAAAATCTGCCCAAATAACTACATCTGTGTTTCTCCGCTTCATTTTGTCTTCCTCCTGAAAATTTTTAAAAATTTTATACCTTTTTATTTTACCATTTTTTTACAAAAAAGTCAAAGCTTTTTGAATTTTATGTTAATTAGTTTTAATAAGTGGATTAAAAAAGTAAATTCTATTTAAATTAAATGTAATATAAATAATTTTAACACAAGTCTAGTGTTTTTATTCTAT